>NZ_LDUK01000099.1:0-2532 GCF_001043575.1 Bacillus sp. LK2 | reverse complement strand
AGCTTTCACATTCATTTCTTGTATACCTAAGCTTATCATGCCTATTAATGCGACTATCGGTATGAGTTTTTTCATAACTTCTCCCTCTTTCCATGTCAGTTTCTTATTATAAAATAAATCACTTATGTTACAGGAAAGTGACAATTTCAAAAAAATCAATATATCAGTATTGGCAGGTAAAGAGGGAGCAGACACAAAAACAGGCTGTGGAGAAAGTCTTCTTCACAGCCTGAGAACAAGTTATATATCCAAATATGACTTGTTCCTTTCACTATTTAGTTTTTATCGTTTGTTATAGGTGATATAACTAGGGTCATTATAAACCCACTGATTCGTTTCAATTCTTAGCCAACCATTCTTTTCTTCATATACTGTAACTTTTTCACCTTTACTTGCCTTTCTAACAATAGAGTAGTTTGTACCTGCTCCACTCCGAACATTTACCCCAATACCATTTATTTGAGCTGTTCCAATTGGATTTTGAACACTACCAGTTTCAATTACTTGAAGCATGTTTAGAATGAATGATGCTGTTTCACCACGAGTTGTTGTTCCTTTAGGGTCATATTGATTGTCACCCTTACCTTTTACAATACCTAGTCCATACAATCTTTGTACGTCTTCCTTATAGACAATTTGGTCTGTGTCTGAGAATGGTAAGTTTGCAACTGGCCCCCATAGACCTTTATACTGTAAAGCCTTGTTTACAATAATTGCTGATTCTTCTCTTGTAATAGGTGTGTTTGGGTCAAAATAACCGTCACCTCTACCTGCAATGATACCTGCACTTGCAGTGCGTTTAATACCATCTCGTAAAGTTGAGTTTGCATCGTTTAGGTCTTTAAATGAAATATCTCCAGCTGGCAGGTTTAGAGATTTAGAGATTAATTGAGCAAATTCGGCTCTTGTTACCGCTCTATTAGGTGAGAAAACACCGTTCCCTTCCCCTGCCATAATACCCCTTCTATTTAGCTCTCGAATAGCCGGCTCATACCAACCTCCTGTAATGTCGTCTTTTGGTTGATAAAGATTATTATAATACCCTCCAACACCATTTACGAATGCATCCCATTGCCCATTATTAATCATGTTAGCAGGACAATTTTTACCGCTCCACTTTTGATGTTTTACGATGTTATTTAACGGTACACCAGTTTCTTTCATTAAATAAGCTACAAGTTTCTTAGCGTTATCTACTGCTTTACTGTAGTTACCATCACTGTTAACCGCGATTTCAATTGCAATAGACTCTCTATTACCCGGGCCATTACCATCTCCTGCGTGCCACCCGTTCTCGTTTAATGGTAAGTGTTGATAAATCTCTTTATCGTCCACTGTAAAGTGCCATGATGCAGCTCGGTCTGTGTTCCCTACTGCTTGGTTATATAGGTATTGAGCGTGGTTCTTAGCACCTGCTCCTACACTTGTATTATCAGTCTCATGAATTGTAATGTACTTTGGACTCATGTAGTTTTGAGGACGAATATTATCGTTACCTGCTGGAACAATCCATTCAGTGAATGGAACACCGTTTATTGTACTAGAGATGCTAGGTGATGTGGAAGACAGACTACGTTTTGTTCTGTTTGAATTGTTAGGAACAGTTAATGTACCTGTTTCTTCATGAATACCTTCTGAACTTTGAAGACTGTCTGCTTTCTTATTATCGACAGTACCTCCACCACGTCCGTCTACCTCTTCAAAACTAGCTTCAATACTTTTTAGAGCCTGTTCATCTGATGTTTGAAGTTGGTCTGTTTTACCTTGTTCCTGAACACTTGTAGGTTGCTTATTGTTTACTGATTGTTGTTCCTCTGCAAACGATACTAATGGTGAAGATAATACCGTTAATCCTGCCGTGAATGCTACTACTTTTTTATTAAATTTAATGTTCATTTCTAATTAGGTATATCTCTCTATTTTAATAGATACACCTTCCTCCTTGTACGTCTTTTAGTGTGAATAATAGTTTGAATAATGGTAGCCTGAACCCAAAAAATAACGGCTTGATTTTTCATTTCATATGATAAGCCGAAATCTATAAGTCCTACTAGATATGTCAGTACTTCAGAATTATAACACAGCACGGTTGCAAAAATATAATTAAATAACATACATAACCTTTAGTGTATAAAACGGTTCTGGTGCAAAAACTTTGAAGTATATGAAAATGGTCTATCAAACTTGGACATACTGATACTAGTACTCTAAAAAAGGATGTGATTAGTAAGAGGTATCACCAATTAAATTTTCACGAGCAGTAATACGCCCTTATAATGATGATATAATAAACCACTCAACTTCTTTTTCCTTTTATTGATGGGATTGCGCATTTGAAATTGCATTATATACAAACTGTGCATACTGTTCACGTGTTACGTTCATATCCGGAGCAAATTTCCCTTCTCCAACTCCTACTGCAATATGGTTCGATTGCACGGCACTAATCGCATCTTTTGCCCATGAATTTGCTGAAACATCGTTGAAATTATGTGGCGCCTTTACATCTAATCTAAACGCTTTCTTAATAAC
>NZ_LDUK01000098.1:0-3781 GCF_001043575.1 Bacillus sp. LK2 | reverse complement strand
TATTTCCCTATATCTCCACTTTTGAGATTGAATATTTATCTTCCATAAAAAAGTTTGATCATTTTTGTGATCTTTCCGCCATTAAAGCACCCGTTTCTTGAATAACTATAGGTTTACCTCATATTTATCTCGTCCTACATCAACATAGGATTTTAATCAAACTTTTTTACATATTATCAATCTTTTTTTTAAACAATCAGGCTTTTTGAAATTATAAAGACCTAAAATGAAAAAAGTTAGATAAATTAAGAGACCCGTTACTTTAAGTACATTTATTCACAATTCTCTTCTTTTAAACAAATTTCGATGAATGCAAAAATATTCTTTGCCTCAATAGCACGCCTTCCCCAGTCATGGTAATAGTATACAACTTGTCCTGAAACCCCAACTTTAGATGGATCTGTATCAATGCAAAGATAATCCCCGCCACCATTTTCTGCAATTGGAATCCACTTAGAATTCCAAAGAGCTGGTTTAAGCTCTATTTCAATATCTGGCTCTAAATCATCATCAGGATCGAATTCTTCCTGTAAAAATTTCCAATTATTAATAATTTCAGAAGTAGGGGACAAAGTCAAATTCCTTACAAATGGATTCACCCCGGGTTCCCAGGTTTGTCCGTTATACACTCTGTAAAAGCTTTTCATTTCTTCAGGGAGTGTAACCCCCAGTGTATCCTCAATAAGTTGAAACTCTTTATCACTTGCACCTGGCTGAAGATTTAATGATTCTTTAAAGTTATCTTCAGAATTTGATCCTCTTTCGATAATACGTTGCCACAACCATTCAGCTTGATTTATCATGCTATTTATCCTCCTCTTACGTCTCAAACATAATACCTTCACTACAGGATTGTTTAGTAAATTTTAATCTTATTCAAAATCAAATTCTCATTTCTTCTTACACAAATAAATTTCACCATAAAAATCTATTGTTCTTGTTCAACTATCCTATGTTGTTGTAGTAATAATACATATTGAACTATATTTTCAATATCTGTATAACTAATCTAATATGTATCAGAAAAAAGGATATATGCTCATATGTTGAACATAATAACCTCTTATTAGTTTAGTCTATTTAATTTATAAATTATCAAACTTTGTTTTAAAGTCATACTTACTTGTTAATCTACTCTTGTTTTCTCTTCTCTAGGGTCTAAGTATATTTTATCCTTGTATATGATGACTTTAAACGTGTCACCCCTCTTTACCCTATCGAACACTTCTTGTTCAACTAGAACTGCATTATACTTATGGTCTGCGAAATGTATAACTCGTTTATTGGGTATATGGAAGATTGATTTGTTTGTAGCTCAATTTCTACCTTACCTTCTACCTATTTTCCGTTTTGAAATCGGTGATACTCCCAATACCCCTCGACTGCTTTCCAACCTAAACAGAAGATGATTATACCTATGAAAGTTAGAAGGATACGTTTTCTTTTCCTCTTCTTCTCTTCCTTTGTCTTCGGCTTAGTTTCGATAATCTCAGTTGTTCGAACCATACCTAAGAGTTCTTTTATTTCTTCAATTTCTTCTTTTAAGTTCTCTAACCCTTCCTCGTCTTCTACCATTTCATACAGGTTTTCTGATACAAAACGCATGTTAGGATAATTTACTAGATAGTCTTCTAAGTCTTCTTCCTCTATATCGAATTTTTAATGTACACTTCCGTCTTCATCAACGATTCGAATGTGAACATTTTCTTCTTTCTCCGTCATCTGATCTACCCCTCTTAGAACAACCACTTTCTTAACTATATAAATACCGGAATATCCTTATTTCTATCATACAGGATAAAAAGTATAAATTCTTAATTAATACCATTTTTTAAAGATCTATTTTATTTTTAAAATGACTTTATTATTTTATAACAACTTTATTATTCGTGAACATATGTCTCCGCTTTTGTCATTAGAAATGGAGATATAGGGGAGCGCTTTTGAAAAATTACTGATTCTATTTTATGTACAGCATATCACTACCTTAATCTTCTTTGTAATATAGGGGAATATCCCTATTTCTATAATTAGATATTTCCCTATATCTCCGCTTTTGTTATTAGAAATGGAGGCATAGGGGGGCGCCTTTGAAAAATTACTGATTCTATTTTATGTATAGCATATCACTACTTTAATCTTCTCTGTAATTTGAAAATATCCCTATTTCTATAATTAGATATTTCCCTATATCTCCGCTTTTGTTATTAGAAATGGAGGCATAGGGGGGCACCTTTGAAAAATTACTGATTCTATTTTATGTACAGCATATCACTACTATAACCTTCTTTGTAATATAGATATATCCCTATTTCTATAATTAGATATTTCTCTATATCTCTACTCTTGTTACCAGAAATGGAGGTATAGGGAGCGCTTTTGAAAAATTACTGATTCTATTTTATGTATAGCATATCACTACTTTAATCTTCTTTGTAATTTGGAAATATCCCTATTTCCATACATCCACTATCAAAAATATTGAAATAGGTCATGGTCATCAAGTTACGCTTATGCAACTTCGATTATAGGAAAGGTTGTTTTTTTTAAGCCCCAAAACAAAAAAATTTGTACAGTTCACCTGAAGATGTCAATTTACTCGTTTTAGGATCTTTGCTTTTCTTAGCTTAATGAGCTTGGAATGAAGGGCTATATTGAAAATATCCCTATTTCTATAATTGGATATTTCCCTACATCCGCTATCAAAAATATTGAAATAGGTCATGGTCATCAAGTTACGCCTATGCAACATCAATTATAGGAAAGGTTGTTTCTTTTTTAAAAAGCCCCAAAACAAAAAAAATTGTACAGCTCACCTAACAATATCCATTCTCTCGTTTTGGGATATTTGCTTTTCTTAGCTTGATGGGCATGGGATATGGGGATATAAGGACTTTTTCAAAAATGAATGGAGTGGTATAAATGATAGATTCTATTGCATGTACCACATATCACTGCTATAATTTACTTTTAGAAATAGGGAAATATCCCTATTTCTAAAAGTAGATACTTCCCTATTTCTATAATTCTTTTACTAAAATATAGAAGTAGGGATATAGAGGACTTTTTCAAATAATAAATGGAGTGGTATAAATGGCTATTACAATTACTGTTGGGAACTACAAAGGTGGCGTTGGTAAAACCACTAATGCTGTATTAAACTCTTATGAATTCGCAAAAAAGGGGAAACGAACTTTACTCGTTGACCTTGATCCACAGAGTAATGCAACAAAATCTCTAATGTTAACAAAATCTATCCTTAATCCTGACGAACAGGTAACTTTAAATAAAACATTAATGAAAGGAATTCAAGAGGGGAATTTAGATGGATTAGAAGTTGAAATAATGGAAAATTTACATTTAATTCCTTCTTATGTTGATTTTCAAGATTTCGCAAAATTTCTATATAAATCGTGTTCTTCGGAAGAAGAAGAAGATTTCTACTTTAAGGGATTACTTGAGAAAATAAAACATAAATACGATTACATATTTATCGATGTTCCACCTATGTCAATTGAAGTCACAAAAAATGCAGTTGTAGCTTCTGATTATGTTCTTATAACTCTACAAACACAAGAACGTTCTCTTACTGGTGCGGAAAACTACATTAACCAACTAGTAAAATTAAAAGAGCAATATAATCTTGATATTGAAGTTGTAGGTATTCTTCCAGTGCTATTAAAAAATAATGGCAAAGTGGATGAATACATTATGGAAAATGCTCGTGAAATTTTTGGTGAAGAAAACCTATTTAAAAATATCGTTCCACAGATGGAACGTA
>NZ_LDUK01000097.1:0-298 GCF_001043575.1 Bacillus sp. LK2 | reverse complement strand
AGTTCTTTGAAAACTGAACGAAACAAACAACGTGAAACGTCAATTTTTATTTTTAGATGCTAGACAAACTAACTTTATTGGAGAGTTTGATCCTGGCTCAGGATGAACGCTGGCGGCGTGCCTAATACATGCAAGTCGAGCGAATGGATTAAGAGCTTGCTCTTATGAAGTTAGCGGCGGACGGGTGAGTAACACGTGGGTAACCTGCCCATAAGACTGGGATAACTCCGGGAAACCGGGGCTAATACCGGATAACATTTTGCACTGCATGGTGCGAAATTGAAAGGCGGCTTCGGCT
>NZ_LDUK01000096.1:0-248 GCF_001043575.1 Bacillus sp. LK2 | reverse complement strand
TTTTAGATGCTAGACAAACTAACTTTATTGGAGAGTTTGATCCTGGCTCAGGATGAACGCTGGCGGCGTGCCTAATACATGCAAGTCGAGCGAATGGATTAAGAGCTTGCTCTTATGAAGTTAGCGGCGGACGGGTGAGTAACACGTGGGTAACCTGCCCATAAGACTGGGATAACTCCGGGAAACCGGGGCTAATACCGGATAACATTTTGAACTGCATGGTTCGAAATTGAAAGGCGGCTTCGGCT
>NZ_LDUK01000095.1:0-670 GCF_001043575.1 Bacillus sp. LK2 | reverse complement strand
TGCAATTCCAATCCCAATTGGTTGAATCGGCTTGTCCGTACTGTTGCCACTGTCACTTTTCCCCAAATAATCTAGTGGATTCACAGCATTACTCTTGTTAACATTCCAGCCCCCTTTGTGCAATTCAAAATGTAAGTGTTGACCACTAGAATCCCCTGTGTTCCCCATAATCCCAATAGTTTGCCCTTGTGTAACATGATCGCCGTCTTTTACTGTTCGAGAGCCACTACGCATATGAGCGTATACGGTTTCCCATGTAACTCCATCAATTGTATGCACAATCATAATACATTCACCATAACTAGATGAAAGATAAGAACGACTAACTTGCCCGCTAGCCGCTGCATAAATTGGATGATAACCCGCTTCAGCAAGGTCTACTCCATGATGATCTGGTCTGCTACCTCTAAAACCACTTGTTACTCTTGTTGTATCTGTAGGATAAATAAATTTTGCCATATTAGTCTTCCTTTCTATTTTTACACAATATAAAAAAGGTACTTGAATGAGCACCTTCGTTCACTGTCTATATTTATTATTTTTTGGATGTATTTTAGTTTTTCAAATCTTAAGATTAACCGGACGAAAAGCTCCCCGTCATTATCTAACATCAAAATGTTCTTCTTTTAACCATCTATTTCCGCCAATGTCTAAATACCCATCTTTTCGG
>NZ_LDUK01000094.1:0-5400 GCF_001043575.1 Bacillus sp. LK2 | reverse complement strand
CCTTAAGTTGATGGATGTGGGGTAGCACCACATTGCCATCAACCTAAGCTTTTGAGATACCCCCCATAACGAAATTTTCACCTTTTTACAGTTATTTATGAGAATTCAGCTCATTTTTTCGTTTTGGGGAACAATCAATTTCTTAAGTTGATGGTTATGTGATAATGCTTCCATTTGAACAAATTTTCCTTTTCCATACCGATCACACATCTTTTGTAGAGTAATAGTATCAACATATCCCAGTTTAAGAGGTTACTTACAAAATATTTAGAATTTTTTGCGATAATCCTCCGAAATGTAATACGGACTTTAAATATTTTCATTTATAATTCTCTATTTGTCTATACTTTTCATACCGCTGTTGTATAAGCTCTTCCGAGGATAATAGTATCAATTTTTTTAGAGATGATTCGATTACAGATTCAATCATTTTTGCCTGTGATTTTATATCATTTTGTGCTCCACCTTTAATTTCAGGAATGATTTCATCAATAATTCCTAAATGTTTTAAATCTTTTGCTGAAATTTTCATATGTTCAGCAGCTTCTGGAGCATACTTAGCGTCCTTCCATAGGATAGATGCTGCTCCTTCTGGCGAAATTACCGAGTACCATGAATACTCTAACATATGGATATGGTTACCGACACTAATGCCAAGAGCTCCACCACTTGATGCCTCTCCAATTACAATACAAACAATTGGCACTTTAAGTGTAGTCATTTCAAATAGATTTCGAGCTATCGCTTCAGAAATTCCACGTTCTTCAGACCCTATCCCTGGATAGGCGCCTATTGTATCAATAAATGTAATAATAGGGCGATTAAATTTATCAGCTTGTTTCATAAGTCTTAGCGCTTTTCTATAACCTTCTGGATGTGCCATTCCAAAATTTCTTTCTATACTTTCCTTTGTATTTCTACCTCTTTGATGACCAATAACCGTAACGGGCATTCCTTTAAATTTTGCAATACCACCTATCATTGCTTTATCATCACCATATAATCGATCACCATGAAGTTCGAGAAAGTTTGTAAACAATAAAGGTATATAGTCCAATGTCGTGGGTCGGTTACGTAGCCTTGCAATTTGAACTCGTTGAAAAGGTGTAATATTAGAATAAATTTTATCTTGCATTTTATTTAAACGTTTTTCTAATTCATGAATTTCTGACGATAAATCTACATTATTTTCTTTCATAATTTTCTTTAATTCATCAAATTTCTCTTTTAATTCAATAATAGGACGTTCAAAATGCAAACTCATTTTATCCTCCAAATGTTATGACTTACCTCACTCTAATC
Organism: Bacillus sp. LK2; assembly: GCF_001043575.1. Classification (NCBI taxonomy): domain Bacteria; kingdom Bacillati; phylum Bacillota; class Bacilli; order Caryophanales; family Bacillaceae; genus Bacillus; species Bacillus sp. LK2. Next base: position 4,098 of record NZ_LDUK01000094.1, on the reverse strand, counting down.
AAAAGGCTTAGAAATAGAATCAATAAATAATTCAAAACCATCCACAACTATTTTTTGTTCTGATTCTGATAAATTATTGAGAATACTTTGATAAAATGTAATGGATTGCTCTCTTAAGCAATTAACAGTTATGTGACCTTTTTCTGTGAGGTGCAGAAAAAGTTCTCTTCTATTTTTTTCATTTACTTCACGATAAATAAGCCCCTTTTTTACTAACTTATCTACCAATCTACTTACAGTTGAAGTCTCTAATCTAAGTTTATTGGATAGTTGCCAAACAGTTAGTTTTTCCACCTCTAGTTCCTCTAACGCCATCATTTGAGAAGTTGGTAAAGGTTTTTCAAATGGTCCATTGGGCAAATTTTGAGATTCAAAAACCCCAGTTATTATAATCATTTTCTTAATATCTGTTCTTAGTTTTAAGGCATCTTCTCTTTTCAAAAAGGTCACCCTCCTACAACTAATGTATCATACATCAATTGTATTATACATGAATATGATTTTTTCACAAGCTTAACGTAAGCCAATATTACAACATGGACGAGATATTTCTTCTTGTTAAAATGGTATAAGTGGATTGTTTTCTACAAATGGCAGAACATCAATTATGTATCGGGGGCCTTTATGGGGTACCGCTCATCGCAATCAATCTAAGAAAATAAAACTACCCCAAAAACGAAATTTTGTGATAACTTGTAACAAAAAACTCATAATTTTTGGGGGGGAATTCTAAATTCTTAAGTTGATGGGCATGGGGTCACCATATCATTTTAAGAAAATTGTACGTTTGGACACAATTTGGACGCATTTCAGCCGGTTCCCTGTACGCTAAGAAACCGGATACTTACTTTTTTATATAATTTTTCTCTCGTAATGGTCTTAGATTATTAAAATTTGTTTTTTGGTTTAAACTACACAAATAATCTAAGAAACCAAAATGATTTTAATTTTTGCATTCATCTGATTGAAAGATGAATGTTTTTTTGTACATATAAAAAAAATAAGAATTTTTGTCACAAAAATCATTAATTCGGGTTCTATATAATACAGGCATCAAATGAGAGTGAGGTTTTAACCGACATGTTTAAGATTGAAAGGGAAGAAAAGCCTGTTTCGGATGTGACATTTGAAGATTTGTTTAAACAAAACTATGTGTACGTTGTGAAACAGATTGTTTGGATTGTCAAAAACCAGACGATTGCTGAAGAATTGGCACAAGAAGTATTTTTACAGTTATACCGCAACAATTGGAAGGGGATTGAGAACTTATCTGGATGGCTAATAAAATCTTCTACTTTTGTAGCTTATAAGTATATACGATCCGAAAAACGACATCAGGCGAGAGTAGATAAAACCATACAATATCATGAAGTACAGCACATTTCATCCCTAGATGATGATTGGATTAGAAAAGAAGAAATTACAAAAGTACAAATGGCGCTTAGTGAAATGAATGAGAAAGATCGAACCATTTTATTAATGAAATTTTCTGGTTTTCAATATAAAGAAATTGGAGAAGTTCTTCAAATCGACATATCATCTATTGGAACATTATTAGTCCGATCCAAGCAAAAATTTCGTAAAATCTATCAACAATTAGAGGAGGCATAATAAATGAATTGTTATGATATGGGGTTTATTCAAGCATATATAGATGGTGAATTATCTGATGGGACAAGAAAAGAATTCACAAAACACATAGATACTTGTAACGCATGCCAAGATTTATTACTCGAAATCACCAAATTAAATCAATGGGAAAATGTCAAATTAGAGGAAGCAACAGTACATTCATCAAAAGAAATCGAGATTGATGTTGACCAAGCGTGGAAAGTATTTGAAAGTCACGCAAAATTAGAAAATGTTTCTTATATCAATGAAAAAATGGAACCGAAGAAGGGATTGTTTACAAATATGAATAAAAAATCAAAACGTTTCATGTATACTGCAGTAGCGGTAGCAGGGCTTTTTGCAACAGCCATGATTCCACAAGTTCGAGTTGCAGCTACAGATGTTGCCTCTTATTTTTCCAATGCAATTTCAAATGATACGATTATTGATGAAGGAAGAGACGTTACAAAAGGGCAATTTATTCCTCTTGATGAAAAGATTACAGATCAAGGTGTTACAGTACATCTGAAAGAATTATATGTAGCGGATGCACGTATATCCGTTCATTACAAAATTGAAAAAGAAAATGGAAATGTAGTACCGTTTGAATTTGATACAACAGGGTTACAACTTGAAGATGACGGCAAAGTAAATGGTCATCAAGAAAAAAACCCAGAGTATAAGAAAAATGGGTACTTCGGACAATTAGCATTTATTCAAGGAGCAAGTGATGGACCATTCGAACTAAAAGCATCAGGTGCAGAATTAACGGAAATTGGTATTCGTTTTAAGGATAGACCAGAAGGTGTCATCACATTTATCGAAGGTCCTGAAGGGAAAGATTCCTTTAAACAACCACTTACATTAGATGTAAATATAAACAGGATTGGAAAAGTATCTGGTTCTTGGAAAGCCCAACTTCAAATTGATCCTACCAAATTAAAAAAATAAAGTAAGTTCAAATGAAAAAAAGAATAGAACGATGTGTTTCCAATACCATGCTTATATTCTTCCTTGTGTTACTTGCATTTATTTCATACATGATTTCTACTATATCTTTTTTAATTTCATAATCATAAAAAGGTAGTAAAGTAAGTAGCCGGTTCCTTAACGTACAGGGGATCGGTTAATTTGTGTCTAAAATGTGTCCAAACGTACAATTTTCTTTTTTTGATAAGGTGACCCCATGTCCATCAACTTAAGATTTTGAAATTCCCCCAAAACGAAAATTTTGTGCATTTTGCTCGTTTTTATTGTTTTGAAGTAACCTGTTCTTGATAGCGATGTGGGGCGGTACCCAATAAAGTGAAAGTCAATATTATAAAAACAGCACCTCATTTTTCCAATCAAGGTATAATAGATGTAGGAATTTTCACTCAACTAAAGAATAAAAATGAGAGGAAGTGAATTTAGTGTTTGTACCATCTAAATTAAAAAAAGGTGATGAAATACGAATTATTGCACCGAGTAGAAATGTAAAAATCTTATCTGAAGAAGGTATTCTACAAGCCGAAGTTAAGATAATTAGAAAATGTTGGTGAGACCCCTTTAAGGAAATAAAGTCTTAGACTGACCGGGAGGCATTAAGCTAACGGACAGGTATGTGCGATCTAGAAAGGAAGCTTTCCTTTTGTCAAAATGATAGCAAGCATCTAATTATTACGCTCTTCTCCGCAGAAAGTGAGGTTCTGACCATGACGAGACGTTCAGAAGCTGAACATTGGAACGAGGTGTTTGCCGATGTGAATCTCGGCAAGCCGCAAGTAGATTTTTGGCTGGAAAAATACGAGCCGATGCTAGAATTGGCCCAAGATGGACCGGTCATTGATCTTGGCTGCGGATATGGCAGCGACTCTTTGTTTTTAACAGAACGAGGTTATCGGGTCATCGCCTGCGACTTCTCCTCTGAGTCGTTGGCGATTATACGCAAATATGTGCCAGGCGTTGAAACAAATCTATTCGATATGACAGGAGGATTGCCGTTTCCGGATGGTAGCGCGAGGGCGGTTGTCGCGGATTTGTCCCTGCATTATTTTCACTGGGACGATACTGTTTCTATCGTTAGCGAAATTGCGAGAGTTGTCGGCACTGGCGGAATGCTGCTAGCCCGCTTGAATTCCACGCGCGATGTTCATTACGGTGCCGGCCAGGGCATCGAATTGGAACCCCGTTATTACGAGCATGAGGGGCGGCGGAAACGTTTTTTTGACGAAGCAGATATGCGTCGGTTGTTTGACGGATGGGCGATCAACGTGTTGACGGAAACGGACATGCACCGCTACCGGAAGCCGAAAATTTGCTGGGAGATGGCAGCTTGCGTCCGCTGATGGCAGCCTCGGGAGGGGGGCTGTGTGTGCCGACGAACTTGCCGATGTGAATCCGACCGTCGGGACAGCTGGTCGAAAGCAGCCGGACAAAGAGACTCAAACCTTTTTTGTTCCGCTCACGGGGATCGATAATGCAATAAACCAAAAACTAGTCAATAAC
>NZ_LDUK01000093.1:0-3805 GCF_001043575.1 Bacillus sp. LK2 | reverse complement strand
TGGAACGTATTAAAAGGTTTGATGTTAACGGTATCACTGAAAATGATAGACATGATTTAAATGTAATAGAACTATACGAAAAAATTAGTGATGAATTATTATCTCGTATCAATGTTTTTGAAAGTATGAAGGTTGGTGTATAACATGGCAAGAACTCCTGGATTATTAGGCAGAAAAAAGAGCAATTTTGACCCAACAGATCCTTATATCCCAAACGAGGATTCAGTTGTAACAAAAAGTGGCGAAGATACTCCTACTTTCCCACCTAAAAATGAACAAGAACAAGTAAATCAGCAGGAACAAAAGAAGGAGCAAACACCAGAGAAAAAGACATTTAAAAACCAACAAGGTAGTATTAAAATTTCTAGTCAATCTAAGGAAGAGCTTGGAGCACTAATGAAACTTACTAATAAGAAATATGCTCATGAAATAATAGATTTACTTATACATCATTATGTAGAAAATCAATTAACTCCCGAACAGAAAAGGAAATTTAAATTATTAACAGAGATTTAGAAATATAGAAATATCCCTACATAGAAATAGGGATATTTCTATATTATTGTGATTTAAGAAATATCGTCACCAGGACTTCCTCCACAACCTTTTCTTCTCTCTCAACTGCAGCTTCCTTATGTAAAGTGTTAATAAAGTTTTTTAATTTCTATCCATCCAAATGTATTGATACTCAAAAATCAATAACGGGTGCTTTAATTCTTATTGAACTAAAGCACCCGTTATTCTACTTAGTTAGATAAATTATTTATCAGAAATAATTGTCAATCTCTTGGATAGCTAGTTTCAACGCTTTTATTCTTCTTTCTAAAAGCGTTCTTTGGGGACTACCAGCCTTTGACTTATCATGAATGTTCTTAATTGATGGAAGCAAACCAGTAAGAACATTGCGAGCTTCTGCTAAATCTTCCTGGGTATAATGATGGGGGCTTTGATTCCAAACGTTTTCTAGCATTGCTAGGCCGATGCAAACAGCTTTGAGTCGTTTCTTTACTAAGGTGATATTTGCGCCTTTCTGAGTCATCTGTGACAAGGCATTTTCGAGTTTACTGATTGTCGATTGTAAAGACTTTATTGATTCCAATTTATCTACATTAGAAACATTTTCCATGTTAGTACTGTCCCTTCTTCGTTTCTGAATTATTTTGCTTGATACTTGATCAAATCGTTAAGAACCTGATTTCACTCGCAATATTTTAACATAAGTAACCAGCCCTATTTGAGAGAGATTCTCAACAACCTGGCCCAATTGCTGAACCCAAGTTAACTAAAACTTTTCAACTAACCTGCCTGTTAGTCCAATAAGAATTAAACAACTTTTTTGTCACTTAACACCTTAATCAATCGTTTTATCTCTAAAGCTAACTGTTTAATATTTTCCTTGTACTTAGCTACAATAACACTACGCCACTAATCAGTAGCAACACCCCATTATTTTTGTACTAGCGGTGCTATTCTTTTTATCCCTCCAAAATCAGGAATATCCTTTTAGTTTCATTTTCATTGTAGTCAACCTCTTTTGACACCAATGATTTAGGCATTATTCGTAAACTCTATGATTCTATTACATGTACCATATATCATTGCTGTGACCTCCCCTCACAATATGGATATATCCCTATTTCTATAAGTTTATATTTCTATATATCCCTACATTTGTTACCAACAAATAGTGAAGATACTCCTGTTTCTTCACCTAAAAATGCGAAAAAACAAGTGAATCGAAACTTACTTATGTAAAATGACAGTAAAGTTTTTTAATTTTAAAAGCTCAAACAAGCATAACCCCGTTCTAAATTTAGGATGGGGTTAAAAATATAGTTTTTTAATTTTGGATGTAAGATACTTCACTACACTAGGAAATATAACAATAAGGTTGCTTAAAAATCTAAGTTTTATTCAACAATAGCGCCTGATAATTGAAGATCATTCACGTGATTTTATAATTCAAACCTTTTTGACACTATTTCAGCTACTTCTGCAGCACTCAAACTTATATTATTAATTTTTATGTAGTTCTCATTTTTAATTTCACCTTTATGGGAGTTCAATCTGTATTTTTTCATTGATTCCCTTAGTTCATTCTCGGACCAGTCAACGTTTCTTTTGGTAGGTTTATGCTCAAGTCGATGCGGACTTTTATTTCGTTCCAGCCTCTCGTCCATATCGGCTTCTAATTCCACAAAATAAATAGTGGCACCCTGGGATTCAAAGATTTCACATGTCTGGTCTACGAAGTCCCAATCCTCTTGTTGATCAAAAGCCCACACATATGTAAAGATCAAACCTTCTAGTTCACTCTCAGCCACTGCCTTGAATATTTCTTTTCTAAATAAAGTTGACAACCTCCACATTTCCGGACTAAAGCTGAATAAGGGCTCAAGTAATTCAATGGTCATATGGTTATGAAATAGTTTCAATCCAGTTGCTTTAGCTAACTCTTGCCCTACTGTCATTTTACCAACTGCTTGCGGACCAAATATAAGTACAAATTTCATAGACTTCCTCCATTAATGATTTTTTATTATTATACCAGCAATTTCAAGCACCCTTTTTCACAAATTTCATACTATCTAAAAAATTTCAGATTGTTCAGTAAATACATTTCACATTAACATTTTTAATTTGTTTACCTGAAAAAGTTTTGCTGTTAAATGGCCCAATTGTTGAACAGAATGACTCGCATTTTTTTAAAAAACTTTTTTGTCAATTTACAACTAATAGGAAATATGCTCATGAAATAATTGATTTGCTTATAAATCATTATGTAGAAAATCAATTACCCCCTGAACAGAAAAAGAAGTTCAAATTATTGACAGATATTTAGATATATAGAAATATCCCTATTTCTATAAGTTTGTATTTCTATATATCCCTATTTTTGTTACCAAAAATAGCGAAGATACTCCTATTTCTCCACCTAAAAATGTGTAGCTTTGAAATTAAGTTTGATTAAAAACACCCCGCAAGCATCCAAATCCGATAGCTCAAATATTTAAATAATATTATAGAGCAAGATTATCGTTTTATTAAGAGACGTGTACGTTCTATGTTAGGATTCAAGTCTTTTTGCACAGCTACATCCATTCTTGCAGGAGTAGAAGCTATGCATATGATTAAAAAAGAACAGATTGATTTAAGGCTTCATTCTGTTCAAAACCAGAAAAAATTCATCCATCGATTGTTTGGGATTACAACATAAAATAGGATTCCGCTAGAAATATATAAGCTATATTCTCTGTTATTTTATCTTTGCACCAGAACAAATAAAAATAAGGAAACCCCAATTTTTCCGGAAGTTTCCTTTCTTATTCCATTAAAGACTCCGTATATTGAACAAGGAATGAACTCCTTAGCAGATATAATAGAAGGATAGGTATAGACCTACTTAGGCACCTTCTACCTTTTTGTATCCGCAATTTTCTGGGACTTATAAGTGTGGATTATACTTGGAACTCCTACAATCATACTGACCATAAAACTCCACATTGTAAACCGCCAATTTTCAGTGAGTAACGACAATCCTGTAAAAAATACTAATTGACCCAAAAGGGCAAACCAAGAAGTTATCCATGCTACTTTTAAATTTTCCTTCATCCCGTAACCCCCTATACCAATTAGTGGAATAACATATGTAAATTTGGTAAAATTTGATAATTTAAGTTTATCATAAGTTTCTTCGACAGAGAACGGAAAAGTATCAACAACGCTATTCAATATAGCTAAAAATAAAAAAGGTCTAATCCTTGTTGAATGCAGAAATATCCCTATTTCTATAATTAGATATTTC
>NZ_LDUK01000092.1:0-424 GCF_001043575.1 Bacillus sp. LK2 | reverse complement strand
CAACTCATTAGTATCCTATTATGTTCTTCTACAATGTTTAAGATGAGAGAACTCCTGTTACGTAAGAAACAGAAAGAGCTAAGTGAATATAAAGCGATGTACATAATTAAAGATTATTTTTCACTTTTTCACCAAGCATTACACAAAAACACCCAAGAGCTATCAAAGGTTCTCCTTCGTCTGTTTAACCTCCTACAGCACAACGGACGAAAATCTCATCGATACGAGAAAAAGACAGTCTTTGATATTTTGGGTGTTGTCTATGAGTATACCACTTCTACTCATCAGGTAGCATAGTAAAAAAATTCAAACCCGTCAGGGTTTATTTGATATGCCTACTTTTATAACATCTATAAACGATAATAAAATACTACGTGAAAAGACCGCATTTTGTATAAATATATCCCTTAAGTTGATGGGTGTG
>NZ_LDUK01000091.1:0-1833 GCF_001043575.1 Bacillus sp. LK2 | reverse complement strand
TGGATGGCCCTCTCAAGAAATATTAGAAATTGAACAAAGTCTACAAGCAGAATTCCAATGGCTGTCAACGTCAAGTAAGTTCCGGATTGCTAGTCGTAGTGGACATTATATACATCATGATGAACCTAATATTGTGATAGAAGAGATTTTATTAATGTTAAAGGGGATGGGAAAGTGAGCGATATATCGGTGATCCTGAACCTAAATTAAATGATGGCTATGTTTTTGAAGATGAACCTTATGTTAAATATATCTTTTATGCACATGATGGGGTCAAAAAAATTGAGTATATTCTCACAGAAGAGGCGATAAAGATTAATATTAATAAATCCGAATTAAAAAAATCTTTTAAGAGAAATTGATACATATATAATCTAATAATTCCATATACCCTATTAAACGAACGGGTGCGTTAGTTGAATAAGAATTAAGTGATTTTAGGATTGTGATCATATTTTAGTTATTCCATAAAAGGGCGTTTTAATAGAGGGATAATCACAAAAATTATTAAACTTTTTTATAAAAGGATGATTCAATTGAATATAGAAAAAGCGTGTTTTGAACAATCTTTTTTCGAACCACGCTTTTTTTATTTGTTCTTTTATCAAGGTTTATTAAGTTAATTTGATTAAATTTTATTCCAAGGCTACATCTTTTTCTGCGATTCCTAATGTCCTTCTAAGATCCATGGGAATAACGATACGCCCCAATTCATCTACTTTTCTAGTAATCCCTGTGGATTTCTTAAAATCCCACCTTTTATTAGTCTAAACCTTCATATTTATTGTAATATAATTTTACCACGCGGAATAGTGTGATATACTCATTGGAATGTGATTGTAACACATAAGAAAAAGCTTTGCTGTATAAACAAGACCTTGTCACACAATGGTATATCTGGTATCCTCTGAAACACATAAATTTAATTTGTAAGTTCTTTTAGGATTTTCGGCATCCGTTCCTTTTTAAAGACAAACTTGAAAGATTGATTGTCTTTTAAAGTAACTTGAATTGCTCCATTAAGTACACTAGTTAGTTCTTTACATTCCGTTATATCGAAGCGATGAATTCCGATGGCGAGTTGAATGTCCAAATTCATTTGTTGTTTATATACAAGTAATCTTTGGTTTGTTATCACTAAAACAATTGGCATATTCTCTTTAGTGAGCCAAGAAATTTCAGGAAGAAGTTTCATCACCCAATTAGTAGGAGCAGTTCTTCCAGTAAAGACATCGATAATTTGTTCTTTAGGTTCTAAATCATGTTTAACTTTTTCTTGATATTTAACAGGAAGATTCATTTTTATTTCCCTCTCACATTGGAATTTTTAGTTTATTACATAAAGTCTGTCGAATTTAATTTTTTATCTCTTTTATTAATCCTCTTAACTTCATTTCAAACCCTTCAGACAATCTTTGGGTGAACATCTCCCTTGTACGACAATGATTTATGTATGATTGAACTTTTTTATAAAACTGTATATGTTTTCATATGAAAAGAATCAATTTTAATCAATCCTTTTTCAAAATGGATTCCTTTTGTCTTTTATCAAATAAGGAGTTGTAAAGCATTTCTGATTAAACTTTATTCTAAATCTACATGATGACCTCAGGAGAGGGAAGCCATACAAGTATCGATGCTCAAGTTGTAAGTGGAATTGGTTCGGGTGCAAAAAATTCAAGGTAATTACAAATCATCTCTAAAACTTGGACATACTGATACTATTACTCTAAAAAGGTGTGTGATCGGTATGGAAAAGAAAAATTGGTTCAAATGGAAGCACTATCAGCTTGATATTATCTTATTAAAGGTACAACCTAAGTTTTCGTGATT
>NZ_LDUK01000090.1:0-6383 GCF_001043575.1 Bacillus sp. LK2 | reverse complement strand
GCAACCAAATTTGTTATCTTTAGAGCCATTTTCGCTATAGTTAAGCAACCAAATTTGTTATCTTTAGAACCATTTTTGTTATGGTTAAAACCACATTTGTTACCTTTAAAACCATCTTTGTTATAGTTAAGCAACCAAATTTGTTATCTTTAAGACCATTTTTGTTATGGTTAAAACCACATTTGTTATCTTTAAAACCATTTTTGTTATAATTAAATGTCATCATCCCTTATGTATCAAGACATTTCATGCTCTTAAAACATATAAACATATAAAACATATAAAACAATTAATATATAAAACAAACAAAACATACAATGTTGGATGAATAAGAATATACTTGTTATCATTTTTTAAATAAAATTCCCACGTCATATAACCAAATTTGTTATCTTTATTTTACTTAGACATGTAAACGTCAATTAATTGCAAAACTCTTCGGACATACTTAAGTATAAAAAAGCCCTGAAAAAGGGCCCTTATGAGTTTCGCAAGAAAGGAATGTCTCCTACTATAATATACGTTTGTTTCAATAGAATGTGAAAAAAATAGGCAAATGTTTCATTTTGTAGAGAAGTGAGGTGGCTTAATCGGAATAGGGTGTATCGTTGGACGGTGTCCGTTGTGTGAAGATGCTATTTATGAAGATAAAGACTTAGTACCACGAACTTCTTCAGGAAAGTGCTCAGTAGCTAAAAAATAATAGCGAGAATAACCCGAATTGAGACTTCCACGACTAAAGTCGCGAGCCCTAATCCTAACGAATTAACGGCTGGGATTCTTGAATGACTGAGCATTCGCATTCCATTTCTGTTGTAAATAGATTCCTATCTGTATATTCCTACAAAAAGAATCATATTTTCTGTGAATTATGGTATAAATTTATCTTAGGTTGATGGCGATGTCGGCAGAATCCCGTTTCTTAATAAACGATGATCCCGCTCCATAATGTTATTTAGATATTTGACTTGTCTGATTGAGCTGCCTACGGGTATCTTTTTTTCTTTTTTGCAATTCTACAATTGCTATCGAAAAGATTGGACTCTGGCCTACTGTGATAACGCGAGGCTTAGAAACATGAAAAAACCGCAAAGCTTTTTTGAAAAAGTACTTTGCGGTCTTTTCATGTTTAAATAAAAGTCAATTGTATTCCCTTCTGAATCAAAAGCACGATACAAATACGCCTAATTACTTTTAACCTTCACATGTGTTTTATCAACTCTTCAGGAATCGTTCATTGATTTCAAATGTATATTGGCTGAACCCTTTTCCACAAATTAATTCTTACTTGTTCTGTTTTGTCCGTATATAAGATTAAGAAGCTGCATATATTCATCCTCTTGTCCGATATCAAATCGTTTCCCATCAATCATTTTTCCATATACTTTTTTAGTCATAATTAAAGAATGAATTGCATCTGTTAATTGATATTCCCCCCCAACACCAGGTTGAATATTTTTTAATAAAGGAAAGATATCAGGTGTAAAAACATATCTACCAAGTACGGCAAGATTAGATGGAGGATTTACTTTCGGCTTTTCGATAATATTTGTAATACTAACACAGTTTTCTTTTACAATCTTCCCTTCAATAATACCATACTTATCTAAACGTTCATCTGGTACCGTATGAATGCCTATTACACTATTTTTCGTCTCTTTATAAATACTAATCAACTGATTTAAAGCGGTTTCTTTATCCGAAACTACAATATCATCTGGCAAGAGTACAGCAAAAGGTTCGTTACCAATAAATGTTTCACCTAATTTTATCGCCTCACCAAGTCCTCTCGCATATGGCTGCCTTATATAATGGATTTGAACATTAGGGATGGCAAGCCCTTTTAACAGATGTGATTTTTTTTCTTTTTCTAAAAAAGCCTCCAATTCTAATGAATAATCAAAGTAATCAACTATTAAATCCTTACGGCTAGAAAGTACAATTAGTATTTGCTCAATGCCTGACTTCACAGCTTCTTCTACAATATAATGAATCGCGGGTTTATTCCCTATTGGAAACATTTCTTTTGGAATCACCTTTGTAATTGGAAGTCTCCTTGTGCCGTAACCAGCGGCTGGAATGATTGCTTTTTTAATCACTAACCTCTCTCCTTCACTTATTTAAAATATTTATATTCATTCAACTCCTTACCTGCTCATGACGAAATCAAAAGGGGCCTTTACTTTTTTCTCTTTCCCTGCTTATATGAATAGGCATTTCACTTGTCACCAATCCAAGTTGTTCATCAATATACTGTAACAACTAGTACTAAGTACAGAAAGGTGACTATCATATGAATATATGTATTATAGGCTCTGGTTATGTTGGGCTCACATCAGCGGCGGTATTAGCAGAATTGGGTCATAATGTTATTTGTGTAGATAAAGATCAAGATAAAATTCATTCTCTCCAAAAGGGAGAATGCCCTATTTACGAACCAGATTTAAAAGAACTTATTCGAAAAAATCAAAATCGATTACAATTCCGTTGTGATATCGATAAGGCTATTCGACAATCACCTGTTATTCTTATCGCTGTAGGAACTCCTTCTACATCAAGTGGAAAGACGGATCTAAAATATCTTTATTCCGTTATTGATATACTAGTTCCAGCCATAACATCATATAAAACAATTATTACGAAAAGTACAGTTCCACCAGGTACAAATCAGCAATTATATGAAACACTCATTAAAAGTGGAGTTTCATCATCCCTATTCAATATTGTTTCTAATCCAGAATTTCTTCGCGAAGGTTCTGCTGTCCGCGATATGCTTAATCCAGATAGAACTATTATAGGTATCCAAAAAGATGACACAAAGTCGTTAGAAATTATGCAGGATATATATAAAGGGATTAGCGCACCTTTCCTTTGCACTGGATTAAACGAGGCGGAGATGATTAAATATACATCCAATGCATTTTTGGCTACAAAAATATCTTTTATAAATGAAATTTCTCGAATTTGTGATGCATATCACATTGATGTTGTTGAAGTGGCAAAAGGAATTGGCTATGACTTTCGAATTAACCCTCATTTTCTTCAAGCGGGAATGGGGTATGGGGGATCATGCTTCCCAAAAGATTTACATTCACTCATCTATACAGCAAATGATAGGCACGTAGCAGTTCCTATTTTACAAGCTGTACAATCCATTAACTCCACACAGATAGATCTCTATGTTGAAAAAATCAAAAATACTATAAAAGAACCCTCTTCAAAAAAAGTAACTGTTTTAGGAATTTCCTTTAAGCCAAATACTGATGATATTCGTAGCTCCCTCGCTGTACTACTTCTTGAAAAGTTAATCCTTCTTGGCTACGATCTACATGCTTATGACCCAAAAGCTTTTCTCCCTCCACATTTAAAAAAACAAGTTACACAGCATGAGAACCTAGAATCCTCAATTACAAATTCTGATTGTATTATTATTGCTACGGAATGGAATGAATTTAAAACACTTAATTGGAAACAAGTCAAGCAAGTTATGAAGGGATGCACAATCGTGGATGGACGTAATTGCATCGAAAAAGATGAAATAGAAAAATACGGATTACACTATATAGGAGTGGGTCGGTCATGAAAATCCTTGTAACAGGAGCCGCTGGTTTCATTGGCTCTCATTTGTGTCAAGCGTTACTTAAAAATGATGCATATCATGTAGTTGGAATTGATCATTTCATCGGTCCTACTCCAGCTATTTTAAAAACAGATAATATCCAATCTCTTCAATTGAATTCACGTTTTGAATTCATACGAGAAAACATTTTAACTACAGATTTATCGCAATTATTACAAGATATAGACGTAGTTTATCATTTAGCTGCTATACCCGGTGTCAGAACAAGCTGGGGAAAAGATTTTCAGGATTATGTAACAAACAATATAATGGTTACACAACATTTACTTGAAGCCTGTAAACATGTAAAATTAGATAAATTTATTCATATATCAACATCTTCTGTTTATGGTGAAAAATCTGGCGCGGTTTCTGAAGACTTATTACCTACCCCTTTATCTCCATATGGTGTTACAAAATTAAGTGGTGAACACTTATGTCATGTTTATCACAAAAATTTCCACATACCAATTGTTATTTTAAGATATTTCACAGTGTATGGGCCAAGGCAACGTCCTGACATGGCATTTCATAGATTAATTAAACAATTGTTAGAAGATAAACCTCTCACGATATTTGGTGATGGAACACAAACGCGTGATTTTACCTATATCGATGACTGTATACGAGGAACTGTGGCCGCTTTAGAGACAAAAAAAAATATAATAGGTGAAATTATCAATATCGGTGGAAAAGAACAAGCATCCATTTTAGACATTATTTCTATGCTAGAAAAAATATTAGGTAAATCAGCAACTAAAAACTTTCTAAAATCAGTTCCTGGGGAACCGAAACAAACATGGGCAGATATATCTAAGGCTAGTACATTACTACAATATTCTCCAACCGTTCCTCTATTCGACGGTCTGGAGGCAGAATATCATTATGTAAAACAATTATACAAAGGAGATTAATTTATTAAAATTGCATATATATGTACAGAAAAATTACCATCTCCAGCGTTTAAAGGTGGAGCAATTCAAATGATGATTGATGGGGTGTCTCCCTATATAAGTCAAGAGTATGAGCTTACCATTTTCTCTATTTCAGATCCAAGTCTTCCAGAGCAAATAACACGAGATAATGTCAATTACATGTATTTTCCTCAAAAAGAATATGAGCAGAATGTTATAAGGACACTCCAAACCAATACCTTTGATATTATACATGTCTTTAATCGTCCCAAAAATATACCTCTATATAAACAAGCTTCTCCACACAGTAAATTTGTATTAGGCCTGCATAACGATATGTTCGCTGAACATATCGTTATGCAGGCAATCTTATTATTGAAAAGGTTACCGCCATCATGACTGTTAGTAACTATATTAAACAAACTGTGATTGAGAGATTTCCACAAGCTGAAGATAAAATTTCCACTGTCTACTCTGGTGTTAATTTAAAACAGTCCCCTTCTATCTGGACACCAACAGGGCAAAAAATAAGAAGTGAATTTCGTACAAAATACGATATCCAAGATAAAAAAGTGATTCTATTTGTTGGCCGATTATGTGAAAATAAGGGTCCACATTTACTCATTCACGCTATGAAGAAAATTATTCAAACACATAAAGATACGGTGCTTGTAATTGTTGGTGGTAAATGGTTTAGTGATAACAGAGTAAATAAATATATTAGAAAATTATATAGAATCGCTAAACCAATTAAAAAGCACGTAATTTTCACTAAATTTATTCCGGCAGATCAAATGCATAATATGTTTCTAATGGGGGATATATTTATATGTAGCTCACATTGGAACGAACCATTGGCACGCGTTCATTATGAAGCAATGGCTGCAGGAATCCCAATACCGTGGGAAGAATGCTGAAGTTATAACAGATGAACATAACAGCTGTCTAGTAGAACAATATACTAATCCAATGGAGTATGCCAGACTCGTCCATGTCTTGTTATCTCAACGAGAATTTGCACAATGGATTGCTGAAAACGGCAGAAACGTTGTGGAAAAAAATTTTACATTTAAGCATACAGCAGAAAAACTAAATCAGGTATATAAACAAGTAGCAGAATCCACTAATCAGCCTGCTAGAAATATTATGCGCCCCTCAAAATTCAAATAATTCGAACTACTCATCATTTAACGTCCCGAAGGGCTGTTTGAAGTAGGAGATTCCTAAGTATGGAAACCTAACGATTTTAATTGAGTAAGCTCGTCAGAAAAAATGATACGTTAATCCTTTCCCTATCTTTTTATAAGCATAACTTTATATAACAGAGAAACAATTGAATACAAAACGACTACAACCAATGAGTCTCGCAATTAAGGCTTTTTGTTCTTGATTTGGGTAAATACGAAATTTGTATGCCTTATTGATTAATATGGATTGTATCTCGCTTTTTTGTAAGGTTCCTGTATTAATAAAAAAGGTAGGCTTACGCCTACCAACACTCATCTCCTACCTAAATTTGACGTTTTACACCTTCACATTTTTGAGGAAGGAGTCTTCTGTCGGAAAAAGATAAATACATGTATTTGATGCAAGAGATATATGAAGGATTTCTATCATGTATATGTTGAAGAATAAAAAACGCTTGGAAACCAAGCGTTTTTTTATTGCTCATTATTTTACTCGTCATCATCATCGTCATCTTCTTCTTCTTCTTCGTCATCTTCGTCTTCGTCCTCTTCTTCGTCTTCTTCTTCGTCATCTTCTTCTTCTTCTTCGTCCTCTTCTTCATCCTCGTCTTCTTCTTCGTCCTCTTCTTCGTCCTCTTCTTCGTCTTCGTCCTCTTCTTCTTC
>NZ_LDUK01000009.1:0-7274 GCF_001043575.1 Bacillus sp. LK2 | reverse complement strand
CCTTAAGTTGATGGATGTGTGGTGGGACCCCATAAAGAAGGAATCGTTGCCGTGCTCCTACTACGTAATCACCAACTTTTTACGCTCGAAAGGTGCGTAAAAGCATGACATAAAATTTTGGTCATCACTACCTTCCTTGAATTCCAGTAAATTACACTTATTACTGGTTTAGTTTCGTGATGTCTTTTTTTCAAAATTTGACCTTTGATAACTCTAATCTCTATTATTTTTCATTTGACATATTACCGCAGGTCCTTTCGGAGGGGATGGGCAAAAACACCCATATATATAAAGCTAGTAAAATACGAAAAAAATAATGCAAACGATTGCAATAAATGGTAAAATGCAAGCGTATACATCCATATTTTTAATTACAAATATAGAATGAAATCCTTTGCCTTTATTCAAGTTTTTATTATTGGTAGTCTTAATTTTTAGAAAAGGAGAGAGCGTATGAAAAAATATTTAAAAGGCTGTAGTATTGCCATATTATCTGTTTTTATATTGTTTGCTTTTTCAATTTTTCCAAGCCAGAGTTATGCAGCTGTAAACGGGCAATCAATGAACGGAAATTACAAAGCATATATTATGGCACCGCTAAAGAAAATACCGGATATGATGACATGGGAGACGTTTGAAAATGATTTACGCTGGGCAAAACAAAACGGTTTCTCTGCCATTACTGTTGATTTTTGGTGGGGAGATATGGAGAAAAATGGAGATCAACAATTTGATTTTTCTTATGCGCAGCGCTTTGCACAATCTGTAAGAAATGCTGGTATGAAAATGATTCCGATTATTTCAACGCATCAATGCGGCGGTAATGTTGGAGATGATTGCAATGTACCACTTCCTTCTTGGATATGGAATCAAAAATCAGATGATAGTTTGTATTTTAAATCGGAAACAGGAACGATTAATAAAGAAACATTAAATCCGCTAGCTTCAGATGTAATTCGAAAGCAGTACGGAGAACTATATAATGCTTTTGCAGAAGCGATGGCGTCGTATAAAGATGTCATTTCGAAGATTTATTTATCGGGCGGTCCGGCTGGAGAAACACGTTATCCATCTTATACGTCGGCCGATGGATCAGGTTACCCGTCTAGAGGAAAGTTTCAAGCTTATACGGAATTTGCGAAAGAGCAATTTCGTTCTTGGGCATTACAAAAATATGGATCTTTAGCAGGAATAAACAAAGCTTGGGGGACAAACTTAACTTCTATGTCACAAGTACTTCCTCCATCTGACGGAAATCAATTTTTGACAATTGGCTATCAAACAAAGTACGGTGAAGATTTCTTAAAGTGGTATGAAGGTGTGTTAGAAGAGCATACAAAATTGTTAGGAGAATTAGCTCATTCTGCATTTGATAATACGTTCCACGTACCAATTGGAGCAAAAGTTGCCGGTGTTCATTGGCAATACAACAATCCAAATCTTCCGCACAGCGCTGAAAAGCCAGCGGGATATAATGATTATAGTAGTTTGTTAGACGCTTTTAAGAGTGCAAAATTAGATTTAACATTTACCTGCTTAGAAATGTCAGATAAGGGAACATATCCAGAATATTCAATGCCAAAAACACTTGTACAACAAATAGCTAAGCTTGCGAATGAAAAAGGGATTGTCCTAAATGGCGAAAATGCGTTAAGCATAGGAAGCGACAATGAATATAAGAAAGCAGCTGAAATGGCTTTTAATTATAACTTTGCAGGATTCACACTGCTTCGTTATCAAGATGTTATGTACAATAATACATTGATGGCGCAGTTCAAAGATACTTTAGGAGTTACTCCTACTTCGCAAACAATCGTTGTAAAAAATGCACCAACAACTACTGGAGATACAGTGTATATTGCTGGAGATCGTGCCGAATTAGGGCAATGGGATACAACGATATATCCTATTAAGTTATCGTACAACTCTACTTATGGGGATTGGAGAGGCACAGTTTACTTACCAGCTGAGCGAAATGTTCAATTCAAAGCGTTTATTAAGCGCCAAGATGGAACGATTAAAGCATGGCAGCCAAATCAGCAATATTGGGCGCCAATTCCGGCGACTTCTACTGTGTATACGGATTTGTGGTAGTTTCATTGCTTAAAAGAAGCTTTTAATTTTTGGTGAAGTAAACAATGATAAAGAGCAATCGGTTCTGGTGCAAATAATCTATAAAACTTGGACATACTGATATTATCAATCTACAAAAGGTCGTGATCAGTATGAAAAAGCAAAATTTATTTAAGTGGAAACATTATCAACCTGATGTGATTATATTAACAGTCAGATGGTACCTACGGTACAGCCTAAGCTTTCGTGATTTGGTGGAAATGATGGAAGAACGAGGCTTATCTATTTCTCACACAACCATTATGCGGTGGATACATCAATATGGTCCTGAGTTAGATAAACGAATTCGGCGCTATCTTAAACAAACGAATGACTCCCGGAGAGTCGATGAAACATATATCAAAGTAAAAGGTCAATGGATGCATCTATATCGTGCAGTGGATTCCAACACATCCATCAACTTAAGAATTCAGAATTACCCCAAAATGAAATTTTAGCTTGCCGACGATGGAGCATCGCCGGCATTTTGGAAAAAAACCACGCTAAACAAAAAATACAATAAGCTGCCCATATGGACAGCTTATTTACATAATTCTCGTTATCAATATTAACTTTTTATCTGCTAAAAAACTTTGCAACAGAGCCTTTTTTATAAATTAATTAGGATATAGTTCACTTAACATAGCATGTGGGTTCTTATTCCAAAATCTATCTAATGGGGTTCTTAACCCTTGATTAATTATCCACCTTCTACTATACACCCTTATTAGTTCTTCATTAGTTAATTTTTCTTTTTCCTCTATCGTCCATTTCAATGCTTCCAATGCTTTCTCCTTTGTCCAAAATCCACGAGGGGCCCTATTTAATTCCCATTCTTTAAATTTCCCTGGATACAACTCGTGAAGCATGGCATATGGACTATTTTTCCAAAGCCTATCTAATGGGGTTCTTAACCCTTGATTAATTATCCATCTTCTACTATAGACCTTTGTAAGTTCTTCATTTGTTAACTTTTCTTTTTCCTCTATCGTCCATTTTAATGCCCCCAGTGCCTTTTTCTTTGTCCAGTAGTTTTTAGGTGTTTTCTGGAATTCCCACTCTTTAAAACATCCAGGATATAACTCATTTATCATACTAAATGGACTATCATTCCAATATCTCTCCAATGGGGTCCTTAAGCCTATTTCTGAAAACCAAATTACACTAATTTGTTTTCTTATCTCCTCATTATTCATTTGTTTTCTTTCCTCTATCGTCCACTTTAATACTTCCAACGCTTTTTTTCTTGTCCATAAATGACTACGAGTTTTTTTAAACTCCCATTCCTTAAAATGGTCTGGGTATAATTCATTTATCATTATGTAAGGACTATTTCCCCAAAAAATTTGGCAAGGCGAACTCAAATTATGATTAGATAACCACTGAACGTTATAAACCTCCAATAATTTATTATCTGCTAACCTTTCTTTTTCTTCTATCGTCCATTTTAATGCTTCCAATGCCTTTTCCTTTGTCCAATAGTTTCTAGGTGTCATTTGAAATTCCCATTCTTTAAAACAATTCGAATAAACATCATTTATCATTGCATATGGGCTATCACGATATTTAACGCTAAGTAAACCACCTAATTTATATTTAACAATTAATTGGGATTTCCAACTCTTAAGAATTGTTTTTTTATCCCACTTTAAAACTTTTTCTATAAGATACTTGATTACACGTTTTGCTAGATTATTATCTTGATCATCACTCCATGTACCTGTGGGAAATCTGTTCCTTTTACTGTCCAATATCTCTTGGTATATCTCTTCTATTTTTATTACCATTACAATCCTGTTCTCTCTTTCTATAGTGGTTTTTACAGTAAACTAGATAAAAATCACAAGCAATTACAAATTTATTTCAAAGCAATAATCCACCTATATTTTAAGTACTAATAGGTGAATTTTGTTCATAATTAATATATATAACTGAACACTAATCCCCCCTAGATAAGGGGGAATAAGGGGTTCAGCCATAATTACACATACAGAAAAAGAATCCCTTATGATTTCTGGGATTCTTTTTTTTTTTTAAGTTTTATCAGACAAATGATCTGCACATCAATTTATCTTTGATATACAGATCGTTTATCTGATAATTCTTATAAATAATTACAGAGTAATAAACTTACATAAATGCTTTTAAAAGTTCTTGAACCAATGGAATTGCTCCACCTATGAATTTTAAAACTGCCATTGCGATTTCCATAATCATTTCCTCCTTTTTAATATTATGATGTAGTAAATCTTATATTCTCATTATATTAAGTGTATTAACTCATATCAATACATTTTAATATGCAATATTTCATCTTAAAATCATGTTTTATACTGTTATAATAGAATAGGTAAATTCTACATCATTTTTCGATATACTAAACAGCTAATAAATACATAAAAAAGGAAGAGAATTTTTAAAATTCTCTTCCTTTTTTATGTATTCATAGGGGTCACTATATGGGGGTTAAATCTAAACTTTCTTTAAAAAGATATTATGATTTTTATTAAGAGGAATAAAATTGACAACGGAAAATGACTGGTTGCTAAAAAGGATATTTTCGTATTTGTAAGAGCAACAAAAAGAACTTGTAGGAATCACTACAAGCTCTTTTTCAGATAATGTATAAAAGGTGAATCAAACTATCTCATTACTCGTAACGGGGAAACCATCTTACATATGGCTTGATTTCATTATATAAAAAATATTAACATGTGGAGTTTTAATGTTTGAAAATTATGTGAATTAAGAAAACTATTCAGGTTATCGAGGTGTTTGTTTCTAAAACATCTTTCACAAGGTCTACCAAATAGCTACACTCTCCTTTCACACATCACGTTGCGTGCGTGATTTAATAATTCAAGCGTAGCATAAAAATAAGCAATTGGTGCCGTCCAAAACAGTAGTAGTATTTATAACTTTTTTAAAGAAAATCCTTATATATCAAGGGTTTTAGCATTTTTCTATTTTTACCAAATGTTCCACGTGAAACAATGTAGTTCGACAATTTATCCCTTCCGTCTGCGTTTCACCTATAATTTATACAACAAAAGGTCTTATTGCTCCAGTAAATCGCATCCTAACTTCTTTCATTCCGCTTTTACTTTCTGCGAGATCATAAAGAGCGATATCTAAAATCACTCTATTTGGGGTACCGCCACACATCCATCAACTTAAGGTATATTTTTATATAAAACGTGGTCTTTTCACGTAGTATTTTATTATCGTTTATAGATGTTATAAAAGTATACATATCAAATAAACCCTAACGGAACACCATTCCTTTCTTTAATTCGCAAGAAAGAATAGCGTATTTATTTCAATAAATCCATAACAATACAATGTTAATCTGAAGACAATCCTGAAATTAATCCAGGAATCTTTTTCTTATTTCTGGTGATGGTAACATACAATGTTCTTGCTTACCAAACCACCTGTATCTATTTTTTGCAAATTTTTCGTAACAAAGGTTTCGAATCGGCTTTGGAATTAATAGAAAGATAATGAGAAATTTCCATATACCTTTTAAATTTCTACAAATGTTTAGTATAGCATCTGATTTAATATAACTATTATTTTTGTCTATTAATACTATGCTATCTATTGTTTCATCTATTTCATACTTTTTTAATAATTTTTTACCCAATTCACTTTGAAGCGATGCGAAGTTGTTTTTTCAGTTAATTGATATGCGTTATGAAAAGCGTAGCACAATCTTAACTACCAATATCAATTTCAAGGCGTGGGATGAAGTTTTTCAAGATACAAAATTAGCTAACGCCATACTGGATCGTGTGTTACACCACGCCACAGTCGTTAGTATTGTTGGACAATCATACCGAATCAAGGAGCATTTTACCAAAGAGAATGAGTGATTTTGTACATCCTTAAACAAGCGAAAGTGTACATGTTTAGGTTGACATTTACAATAAAGTTAAGAAACATTTAGATATTACCGTATTTGACCATGAAAATAGAGAAAGAAAACATACAGATCAAGAAGTTTATGACTTGCTTAGAAAGTTATATTCCGAAGGAGTTAACCCCACACAAAAATACTTAAAAACTAACAACGTTACATATTATTTTCATATTAACAACTTTATGGGAGGTATCAATGAAGTTAAAAAAACTTTAGGGATTGAGACAAATTTAAGCGCGCGTAAAGGAGAGAGAAAGCACACCGATGAAGATGTTTATAATTTATTTACAGAGCTACACGCTAACGTTTAGAACGATATCTTTGCCCTAAAAAAAATCGAACCATAAATTTGCCGGCAAGCTTACGGTTCGACTTAAATTATTTACTTTTAGTAACTACTCAGCCCCTCTATGAAAAAAAGCCAGAAAAGCATCTTTTTAAATGGGCGAGAGGGACTGGCCATGCATAGAAGCGGTCAGAGCCTTTTCCTGCCACGCGCAAAGCTTTAAAACAAAGAAAGGCAGCGAGGTGTAGGTCAATTTTTATCTTCATGGCTGGAATGATACTCCTTACCAAACTTCTAAATGAAATGTATAGCTGAATAGTTACTACTTTTATTTATATATAAAGAATAAAGTAAACACAAATAAATCAAACAAGGTATGTGTTATAAATGATATTAATATATTCCTAGTATAAATATATACGGCTATTTGCCAAATACTTTTCTAGCGAATGTTAAGTCTACTTGTATTGCATATTCATCTTTAAATTCATATACATCAAATGATAAATTCGACAATCTTACGTTTGCAATTTGTCTGGCAAATAAATTGAGATCATCAAACAATTCTTGAATTTCTTTATTCATCATAATCCCCCCTTCTTCCTAAGGTTCTGATATTTTAATTATTGATGTGTAACTAATCTGCGTTGTTGGTTCACTAAGAAAAACGAAGTGTAAGTAATTCCGGTCACTTAGAATTCCTAAATTGAAAGAGACAAAATATCACAACTTTTTTATAAACGTCGTAACGCTAGAAAAGATTACTTGGACAAAATCTCAACTGAAATCATCAAAAACCACGATGTTATCGGTATAGAAGATTTGCAAGTATCGAATATGTTAAAGAATCATAAGTTAGCAAAAGCAATTAGTGAGGTATCATGGTCACAGTTTCGAACCATGTTGGAAT
Organism: Bacillus sp. LK2; assembly: GCF_001043575.1. NCBI lineage: Bacteria > Bacillati > Bacillota > Bacilli > Caryophanales > Bacillaceae > Bacillus > Bacillus sp. LK2. Next base: position 44 of record NZ_LDUK01000009.1, on the reverse strand, counting down.
ATAAAGCAACATGGTACGGTAAACAAGTCATTGTCGTATCGAAA
>NZ_LDUK01000089.1:0-257 GCF_001043575.1 Bacillus sp. LK2 | reverse complement strand
ATAATAGGATACTAATGAGTTGTCCATAAAGATGACATTCTAATCGCTCTTGTTTAATAGATTTACAACGATGAATTTGAAACCAGGATTTCCATATTTTAAATAACAGTTCAATTTGCCAACGTAGTGAATATAAATCATAGATTTTCTCTTTTGATACCCATTCCGTAGGAATGTTTGTCATATATACCGTAATTCCTTGTAAAAGTTTCGTACGCTCTGTATATGTAATTCCTTTTTTCTTTTCACGAATAGCT
>NZ_LDUK01000088.1:0-2266 GCF_001043575.1 Bacillus sp. LK2 | reverse complement strand
TGTCGCGCAAAGGATTATTTTGTTTTAAATCCATTTACTATTTGCTAAAATTTAGTAAAAAAAACATCATGTTAATAAAGGAGCAATCATGAAGCACACTATAAATTTATGGTCTTTTATTTTTTCGTTTATTTGTGTTGGTTTACTTATCCTATACTTTGAAAATGAATCTATTAATACAGCGATGAATTGGAGTTCTACCGACCCAATAATTTTTTTACTGATATTAACAGGTTGGACCTTCATTGGTGGCCTTATAGGAATGAATACGCCAACTACTGCGAAAACAACGATTAGAAGTATAATTACAATCACACTTACATTGTTCTTACTTTTGTACTTAATATTAATAGTGTGTTTTAAGTATCTTTAATCGAATCGTAATTATTAAATTCATTTTTTGGATTTAATTGGGATAAAACTCAATATTCCGTCAATACTGTAGACAACCCATTCTCCAATTCCTCTGGAGCAGAGCAGTTAGCTTTTGCTAGCTGCTCTTTATTATGAATACTAATTAATTACCCCAAGATCATTTACTCAAAAGAAAAGTTTCATATAATATAGTGAATCCTTTCTTTTGAGTAAATGATCTTGTCACGAGAGCACTTTATTAAGTGCTCTATTCATGTTTTAAATACATACAAAATGGAATCTTTATAAAGTTTTTAAAAAGTTATCTAAGGGCACATTCATGTATGTGCTCTTTTTATCTATTACTAAATAACGATTTTGTTACTTTTTCGTAACTACTATAGGTATATATACATGTTACAATTTATAAGATTTTGCAGATGACCCCTTGCAAATCCATATCTTTTCTGCCCTTGTTGCCCCCTTCAATAAGGGCAGTTTTTAATAAAGAATAGGGGTTTTATTTAAAGTTTACAAACCCCACATTTACAAAAATGAGTTCAAAATTCCCATTTTGTTTATATGATTTTAAATTCTATAATTAGTAATGGAGGCATTAAAATGAGCAATATCCCAGAATTATCACAACAATTAGTCCTCAAAAAACAATTTAATCCTAACACTCAACAACAAACGAATAAAAAACTAAGACGGCGTTTTTTGTTAACTTTAGCTTTTATATTGTCTCTAACTTTGTCTGCTCAACATTCCATTTACCAACAACAAAAATTGATAAAGGCAAAACAAGTCCTAATAGATCAAGAAAAACAAAGATTATCTGCTCTAGAAAAGGCTAGAAAATCTCTCGAGAAAGATATTAGGACTTTAACAGCAAGTGAAGAGGGCATTTTAAAATTCGCAAGAAAGTTGTATAGATTTTCTAAACCTGGTGAAACTATATTTCAAATACCTAATTAACTTATAAATATCTAAGCGATTATCATTAATTAAAGAGCGATTTTATGATAATCTCTTTTTTTATCAAAAATCTATCAAATAACGATTTTATATGAAAGTCGTATACATTTTTGACACATCAACCATCACAATTACTTGAAAACTCGTGATAATATTAATTCATCGAATACGCTAAATTTCGACAACATACGACAAAAATATCTCTCCTATAAAATCTCTGTCCCCGCAGGGATTTTCTCTTTTATTGCTTTTTCCCAAGGTTCTGGTGCAAAAATAAAACAAAAGAGAATAAAGCACATATATTCCTAACGGAATCGTATCTTATGTTGCAAGTCCAAACAATTGATGGATGAATTCTTTTTGATTTTGGACAGACTGGTTCCATAAAGTAATCTGTTCTTTTTTAATCATATGCATGGCTTCTACTCCAGAAAGAATGGATGTAGCTGTGTCAAAAGATTTAAGACCTAGCATAGAACCGATTCGCTTCTTTATAATGCGATGATTTTGTTCTACTATGTTATTCAAGTACTTTTGTTGTCTAAGTCGCATACTAGTAGGTATGCTTTTTTCTTTTTTCAACTATTCAATTGCTATAGGATAAGCTGAATTCTTATCGACTGTTATCACACGTGGCTTTGAAACATGAAAAGACCCCAAAGCTTTCTTGAAAAAGCGTCTTGCAGCCTTATGATCTCTTGTTTTGCTTAGACAAAAATCAATTGTGTTTCCGTTCTAATCAACAGCACGATACAGGTACATCCATTGATTTTTTACTTTGATATATGTTTCATCGACTCTCCAAGAGCCATTTATTTGTTTGAGGTAACGTCGGATCCATTTGTCCAATTCAGGACCATACTGATGAACCCAACACATAATCGTTGTATGAGAAATGGATAAACCTCGTTCCTCCATCATTTCCACCAAATCA
>NZ_LDUK01000087.1:0-565 GCF_001043575.1 Bacillus sp. LK2 | reverse complement strand
ATAAAAAACTTGTTGACTTTAAAAGTTAAATGAGTTACAATAATTCTTGTCTTAAATGAATACAGTCTGGTAATGATGGCAGAGAGGCCACACCCGTTCCCATACCGAACACGGAAGTTAAGCTCTCTAGCGCCGATGGTAGTTGGGACCTTGTCCCTGTGAGAGTAGGACGTCGCCAGGCAATTCGGAGGATTAGCTCAGCTGGGAGAGCACCTGCCTTACAAGCAGGGGGTCGGCGGTTCGATCCCGTCATCCTCCACCATTTAGCCGGCTTAGCTCAATTGGTAGAGCAACTGACTTGTAATCAGTAGGTTGGGGGTTCAAGTCCTCTAGCCGGCACCAGTTTTTATTGTACGAGCCATTAGCTCAGTTGGTAGAGCATCTGACTTTTAATCAGAGGGTCGAAGGTTCGAATCCTTCATGGCTCACCATTTTAATAAAATATGCGGGTGTGGCGGAATTGGCAGACGCACCAGACTTAGGATCTGGCGCCTTTGGCGTGGGGGTTCGACTCCCTTCACCCGCACTTTTAATAAAATAACTCATACATGTCTTGCGGAAGTAG
>NZ_LDUK01000086.1:0-6140 GCF_001043575.1 Bacillus sp. LK2 | reverse complement strand
GTCAGAATGACTCGTCTTTTTTGTATTTAATGAAATAAGCTTGTTATCTATGGCTCAAGAAATCCATTGATAACAAGCTTATTTGTTTAAAGGTAAGTGTATGTATATAGTATAAATTCTCAGAAAAACTTCTATTTAGTATAGTTTCACATCAATAAGCTCAAAACGTTCGCAAACGAGTAGCATATCTTCAGAAAAACTCAGACCAAGCTCAGTTAGTTCCTTTGTAAAGAACCGAACATGGGTGTCTATCCAGTAACTATAGGTACGATCGCCTTCACCTTCAGCGATAGCGAATTCTTCGCTTACTTTATTCATTGGTGTTACAGTTACTTCTATTGTCTTAATAATAGCTACAGGTTCATCTTGGCTATTGAGTACAATACTATAATCATCGTTTGTTGGTAGCGGTTCGTTTTCTAATTCATAAAAAATATGACCGGAGCATGTTGCTGTTTTTACACCATCAATTACTAACTGTGCGAGATAATCAGGGGAATCACCGAATTGCCAAGCTGTAACAGATTTCGGCTTTGCATTGTCCCCCCAATAAGTATCCCAATATGCTTGTGCTAATGGATTCATTTGTATCGTTACCTCACTTTAGTTAATATTAATTCTCTTTATAATCCCTGAGCAATCTGCTTATTTGTAATGGCTTTGTACTCATTTAAAATTTGTATCGTTGTGTTGCGAATTAATACAGGTAATACGCTGAATGAATATGGTTTGTAAACCCGTTCTGTCCATTTATGGCCATCTTTCCCGTAGACCCCCATATTAATAGAAGGGATGTTTAATTTCCGAATTGTTTCGTACGGTAATGGATATAGTTGTTCCCATTTAGGACAGTTTTCCAATAATAGTTTTAACTCTTCGTCAGTTTCGTGAATAGACAAGAATAGTTCATCTATAATACTAGCTTCGCCGCCGGTACCGCTAATACTATTAAAGGAAACTAAATGCTTTGTTAGTAATTCAATTTGCTCTTCTAGTGTTAAAACTTGCAGTTGTTTGTATATAGACATAGGAAAAACTTCCTTAAATCTTATAATTGGAAGTCTTTCGTAGCGAAGATAAGTACAAGTGAAAACACTATAGTACGTTTACATAAATACAAGGAAGTGGTGATGTATAACAAGGACCTGGAACGTTTGTTCTCATCCGGTATAATGGGTACATTCAATCAATTGAGGTACTTATTTTAAACTTAGTATATGCGTTTAAAGAAGAAATGCTATTACTAGGTTCGGGTTTCAAGTATAGCTTGTAACCTTACATATCTTAATGGATTGTTCAAAGAATATTCGGATTATTAATATGAATTTATTATCACTATGCCATATTAAAAGGAGTAATACTAGAGGTGAAATAGATAAAAAACCGATATTCCAACTTGAATATCGGTTTAATAATATATAACTGATATAAAGCTATAGCAATACGAAAAACGTAAATAAGATAGCTAACAAAATACGATAATATGCAAAAGGTTTTAAACCTATCTTTTCTAAAAGCTTTAGGAATGTTACTACTGCTAACATTGCTACAATAAAAGAAGTAATGAAGCCTACCGCAAACATAGGGATATCATTTACACTTAAATACTTCCAGCTTTTTAATAAGTCTAATCCTGTAGCTCCAACCATTACAGGAAGAGCAATAAGAAAAGAGAACTCAGATGCAGTTTTATAATTTACTTTCGCTAATAGACCTCCAGAAATAGTAGAACCAGCTCTAGAGAAGCCGGGATATACTGCTAAGCATTGAAATAATCCGATTGTTAATGCTTGACGGTATGTTAAATCATCCAGAGAAAAGGTAGTTGCCTCTGCCTTTTTGACTTCTGCAAAGATCATAAGAATTGCTCCTGCTACAAGTCCAATTACGACAGTATATGGCTGAAATAAATATGTTTTAATAACATCATGTAGTAGTAAACCAGCAATTACTGCTGGAAATACGCCAAGAAATACATGGAATGCGTTGAATTTTTTCTCTTTCCGTAGAAGAGGTTTAATATTACATAAAGAAACAAGGCGTTTATGATATAAAATTGCAATAGCTAAAATTGCCCCTAGCTGAATAACAATTTCAAACGTTTTTGCTCTCTCTCCCTCGAAGTCTAGTAAATGCCCGACTAATATAAGATGGCCAGTAGAGGAGATAGGTAAAAATTCAGCTAACCCTTCTACAATACCAAGTATGAAAGCAATAATAATATCGCTCATAATTTCACTCCTATAAATTAATGGATATCAACCTTTTTAAAATAGAACAGTGTTGCGATAAAACTGAGAATTGTTGTTGCAGCGATGATGAGATAAGAATATTCTGGTGGATAAGTTGGTTGTAATTCATTATTTGCTATATCTAAGGTAGCAGTCCATGGAAACAGGTCTTTATGTTTTGAATTTACGAGCATAAGGTTAGTCATCGTTATAATAATTGTTAATATAATAGGCGGTACATACGTCTTCATTACAAGAGCTAATAGTACAATAGGTGAAGATAAAAGAAAGAGAAGTCCACCACATATTAAAAATTTTAGGAGGGAACCTAAAAGTAAAGCAATGCTAAAACCAGAGAAGTTCCCCAGTAGCCCTAATAATAAAGTAAGTGCCCAAGCGACTAAAGTAAGCATTATAATCCAAAGAAAGAGAATAATGAACTTACTTATAATAAAGTTAATGCGTGACACTGGGATAGTTAGTAAATGTTTTAGTGTATCTTCTGTATATTCACGGGTAAACAGATAAGCAACCACTACGCCATATAAGGGGAATCCCATAACTAAAGTAGTATATAAGTTAACTTCAGTGAATAATTGATGGAACAAAATAGTTGGAGTTGGCTGTTTTGTTTTTATGTGTATATAAGACGCTACTACCACTAAGAAAGGTGCGACACCAGCCCCGATAATACTAATCAAAAACATATTAGAGCGTTTGAGTTTTAATAGTTCTGTATAGAGTAGATTAACCAATTGTTCCACCTCCAACTAGCTTGGTGAAATAATCTTCTAATCTGTCTTCACTCATCATCATTTTTAATACTTCAATATCATTAAGAACAAACGCTCTGTTAATGCGTCCTTGCTGTCCGAAATGAGAGTAAACGCGAATATTTCCTGCGTCATGTACCTCATAATCAAAAATTTGAAAATGATTTTCTAAGAGCATCGCAGCTTTATTGTCATTAGTCACTTGGAATTCTATATACCTACGGTTTGCTTTGCGTAGCGTATCAAGAGAAACTTCCTCTAGTAACTTTCCTTCATGAATAATTCCCATACGATCGACTAGTTGTTCCACTTCGGCTAGTATGTGACTAGAAATGAGTATCGTTATGTTTCTTTCTTGAGCTAAAGATTTAATAAGCTTTCGCATTTCTTTAATACCGATTGGATCGAGCCCGTTAGTTGGTTCATCTAGTATGAGTAGTTCGGGATAATGGAGAAGAGCACGTGCAATTCCTAAACGCTGCTTCATTCCTAAAGAATACTTTCCTACTAATTTTTTTGTTTCATGCTGCAAGCCTACAATTTCTAATGCTTCTTCAATTGCATTCTTTTTGTGAACTCCAATTATCTTTGCATTAATTAATAAGTTTTCTCGTGCTGTTAAGTTTTCATAAAACCCTGGAACTTCAACGATAGAACCAATTCTTCTTAAAATGTCTTTTTGATTTTGGAATAAATCCTCCCCAAATATTTCAATATTCCCACTTGTAGGTTTTATAAGGCTGAGCAGCATACGAATGGTCGTTGTTTTACCAGCCCCATTTCGTCCTATGAATCCATAAATCTCTCCTTGTTGTACATTGATGTTAAGATTATCTACTGATTTTTGAGTGCCATATATTTTAGTGAGATTTGTCGTTTTTATAATTGTATTTATAGAAGACACCTACTTTCTATGAGTTCTTAATTACATGATAAAAAGAAGGGTTTAACTGCATATTAATCATTTCTTAACTATTTCTTAAAAGTAGTGTGTTTTGGGATAGAAAAGCCAAAAGTAGTTCTTTCCCAAGGAATACTGTCAACCCATATATGTCCACCGTTTTTCGCAACGAGCGCTTTAGAAATAGAAAGCCCGAGACCGCTACCACCAAAAGAGGAGTTTCTTGATTGTTCGCTTCGGTACATTCGCTCAAATACGTTTTGTAATTCATGTTTTGGAATACCAGGGCCTTTGTCCCAAATAAGAAGTTCATATTCTGAATCGGTTTCTAGTAGTTCGACGCCTACTATTTTCCCATCCTTTCCGTAATAAATGGCATTTTTCATTAAATTACCTATAACCCGCATAAGGCTAAGATGGTCTGCGATGATAGGACAAGTAGATTCTGGTATAAAAACTTGTAGTTCGATATTATGTTTTGATAGATCAGGTAAAAACTCGATTAACACTTCTCTAGTAACTTCAGAAAAATCGAGTTCTTCTTCTTTTAATGGAAATTCATTAGCATCTAGCTTTGCCATATTGAATATTTCATCAACTAGACTTTTTAAGTTGTTTGATTTCTTATAAAGTATTTCAAGATATTCTAGCTTTTCCGTTTGAGAAGCAGCAACACCATCTTTTAAAGCGTCAATATATCCAATAATAGAAGTGAGTGGTGTTCGGATATCATGCGAGATACTAGACAAAAGTTGTTTTCTCGATTCTTCGGATCTTTTCGCCTCAATCTGAACCTTTTCTAATTCAGCTATTAGTTCGTTTATCGAAAAAACGATAGTATGTAATGAACGGTCGTTATTTGTAAATAATCTTGTTTGCAAATTTCCTTTTAGTGCACGACTTAATTTAGTGACCATCGCTTTGCGATTTTGAATGAATTGTATTCTTGAAAAGAAAAGATATATTGTAATTAAGATAAGGGTAATAAATAAAGGTATTTTTACTTTGGGACCCATGTGTATATTTAAAAGCCCGCAAATGATAAGTTGCAATGAAATAAGAAAGAGAATCTTATCAGTCTTCAAGCTTTTCACCTACAAATTTATAACCAATTCCCCATATAGTTTGAATAAATTTTGGATTGGAAGGGTCGATTTCTATTTTCTTTCTAAGCTTTCTAATATGTACCATAACGGTATTGTCATCTTCTATATAATTATCGTCCCATACATTTCGAAAGAGTTGTGTTTTTGTAAATACTTGTCCTGGGTTTGAAGTGAAGAATTTTAATAGTTCAAGTTCTTTTCCGGTTAAATTGATTTCTTTTTCATTTGTATGAACTGTGTATGTATTTAAATCAATAGTTAGCCCTTTAAAAGCTAAAGTTGTTTTCTCTTGTACATTAGTGTTACTTCCGAGAATTAAAAACCGTCGCATAAGAGCTTTTACTCGTGCAACCACTTCGTGAATACTGAAAGGTTTCGTAATGTAATCATCGGCGCCAATGCTTAAACCTAAAATTTTATCAACTTCGTGATCTTTAGCGGTTAGCATTAATATCGGTACGTTAGTTTTATCTCTAAGTTTTCTACATACTTCGATTCCATCTACTTTCGGCATCATAAGATCTAATATAACGAGGTTATAGTTATTTTGATTAAACAAATGTAAGGCTTCTTCGCCATGAATTGCAGTATCTACCATATATAATTCTCGTTCTAAATATCTTTTTAATAAATCTCGGATTTCTTTGTCGTCGTCTGCTATAAGAATACGTATATCTTTCATATCGTCACCTGTTTCTAATAGAGTTTTATCGATAGTACAACATGATAAACAAAGAGGTACATTAGGGAATACAATAACTCTCTAATTATATACTAGTATTTGTTAAAAAAAGGTTGCTAGTTTCGTTAGGGAAATCATTCATACAAATTAAGTAAGGTGTGACGGCTGAGGCCTTTAATTAAATTGAATATGTTTTGGGAGAATAGAATTAGTAAAGAGAAGGGGAAGATGGTTTCTCGTTAATGAAACCATTGTAGGGGCTTATCTAGCTTAAAGAGTATGAAAATATTCAAATTAAATTTATTTATAAAAATGTGTTGACGATTAGAGTGTAGAGGTGTAATATAGAACAAGTCGCCGATAGCAATCACGCAGAAAGCGACAAACGAAATAAAAAACTTAGTTGACATTGAAACATGAAAGTGTTAACATAAGGAAGTCGCAAAT
>NZ_LDUK01000085.1:0-14797 GCF_001043575.1 Bacillus sp. LK2 | reverse complement strand
ATCCTTAAGTTGATGGATGTGTGGGGGTACCCCTTAAAATACGAATGAGAATCCTATATTTATTTGGAAGGAAAATGCTCCATTCATACTCTGTTCATAATCCTTAGGTAATATAAAACTTGTAATAGGAAGAGAAATTTTGTAAAGGGGTGATTGATGTGCTCGCATCAGCTATTACATTTATTACGGCAGCACTAATTTTTTATTCAATTGGGGTCTGGAGTGAAAAAATTCAAAAGACGCTAAAACCTTGGCATGTGTTTATATTTTGGGTTGGATTAGCATGCGATACGATTGGTACTACATTAATGGAGAAAATGGCTTCAGAAGGTTCTCTATTCAGCTTTCATGGGATAACGGGTTTATCAGCAATTTTACTTATGTTATTTCATGCTGTGTGGGCCACTGTAGTTTTGAAGAAGAAAGATATAAGAATGATTGCCAAGTTTCATACATTTAGCGTAATTGTGTGGTTCATTTGGTTAATTCCATATATTTCAGGGCTTATATATGGAATGACAAACAACTCATAAAAGGAAATTGAACTTTCTAAACGAAAATAAAGTTATTCATACATTAGGAGATATAAGAAGAAACTAAAGGAAACAGAAAAAACGTATATTACATTATTAGTATAATCCCCTCAACATAAGTCGAGGGGATTTTGTAAAGTAAATAAATAATTCTAATGGCTAAACGAGGGAAGACTGCTCTGGGTAGTATGATAAACATTAAAAACATCCATTTTTAAATGGTTTAGGTGATACACCAGTATGTTTTTTGAATACCTTTGTAAAATGGCTCTGGTCATGGAAATTTAATAGTGTAGAAATTTCGGATATAGAATGTCTCGTATAGGTCATTAAACTTTTTGATTCATCAATCTTAGCACGCTGTATATATTCACCTAGTGAAATTCCAATTTCTTTTTTGAAAAGGGAAGATAGATAGCTAGGGTTTAATGCGACTATTTCGGCAAGATGGGATAGCGTGATTTCTTCGTAAAGGTGCGTAAATATATAATTTTGACATACATTTATAGGTTTTGAATGTTTTTGCATCGTCCCATTTTTAACTCGTTCTGAGAATTCAAGTAAAGCATTCTCCAAAAATGGGGAAATGGCTTCAGTTTTTTTTATTTCTTCAAGTTTTTGAATAAATAAATCACTGAGAGTATATGCGATTTCAGGAAATAGTCCACCATCTATAGCAGCTCTCGTCGCAAGTGTAATTGCGGCGATGGCAGAATTCTTCTGGCTTCGTAAGTGACTTGTTTTTGACAACACCCCAAGATCTCCTGATTCAGGTAGTCTCCTTAGATTTTTAATTAAATCATCCTTTTTCCCCTGTTTAATACACTCAAATATTTTCCTTTCAGCCAGTGGATCGATATGAGTTAATGTACTTTGACGTTGCTCTGATATATGTATATCGGGCTGTTCAATTTCAAATTCCGCCTTTTTTACCAGTATATTTTTTTGCAGAATATCAGCAATGTCTAATTTTTGTTGATACAGCATGTAATAAAGAATCATGCTTACATTTAAAAATTTCAAATTGCTTAAAACGGGGAGAGATTGATAATATTGAACCATTTCCTCCTTGTTTATTTTTAGATGAAGATCATTTATGAGACCTTTAATTGAGGCTTCTGATAGTCTGGAATAAAGGACTGGTCCAACGATGATGTTACCACTAAGTTGATCGTTCAAACGTAAGTTAATTGAGAAGAAATTTTCAAGAAAAGAAGTCTCTTCTAGTACCGGAAAAGTATAGGGCGGATGTTCCCTAAATAGTTGATTAAGTAACTCCTCTGTTGAAGGATACAAAGGGTTATGCTGAAAATTTGGAGAGATTTCAAATGCCAAATTTCCTTTGTAATCAATAAAAAAGATAGGTGTTTTATGTATGTCAAAGACTAGCTTACAAATATAATATAAATCTTCTAGTTTGGAGCAATTCATTATTTTAACCTCTATTCTTTAAAAATCAGCCAATATGTGTACAAGTTAAAAGCAACATAAAATCCTATCTTAAGCAAGGATTTTAAAATAAGGGCGAAAACGAGTGCAGGTCATTTTTCCTCTGCATAGTAACCATATATATAATCAACTAAAATTTTTACAAGTATTCTAAAGAATATACCATAATATCTAAAAAATAATAACTATAATAGCAATAAGAAAGCGTTTACTTAATTATTTTTTAGGAGGTCTATCTATCATGAAAAGAGATATTAAGAAAATTATTTCACAAATGACATTAGAAGAAAAGGCAAGTCTATGTTCTGGATTAGACTTTTGGAATACAAAAGGGATTGAAAGATTAAATATCCCTTCAATTATGGTAACTGATGGACCACATGGTCTTAGAAAACAAGCAGAGGGAGAAGATCATTTAGGGATTTATAACAGTATCCCATCAACTTGTTTCCCATCAGCAGTAGGATTAGCAAGTACATGGAATAAAGAATTAATCAAACAAGTAGGAGTTGCATTAGGAGAAGAATGTCAGGCTGAAAATGTAGGTGTACTCCTTGGACCAGGTGCAAACATAAAACGTTCGCCACTTTGCGGAAGAAACTTTGAGTATTTTTCAGAGGATCCATATTTATCATCACAAATGGCTGCAAACCATGTGAAAGGCGTACAAAGCCAAGGAATTGGAACGTCATTAAAACATTTCGCTGCTAATAATCAGGAGCACCGCAGAATGTCTGTTGATGCAATTGTTGATGAAAGAACATTGCGTGAAATCTATCTTGCTAGTTTTGAAGATGTCATTAAGGAAGCACAACCTTGGACTGTAATGAGTGCTTACAACAAGATAAATGGTGAATACGCTTCGGAAAATAACTATTTATTAAATGATATTTTAAAAGATGAATGGGGCTTTGAAGGTTTTGTCGTGTCTGATTGGGGTGCAGTAAATGAGCGTGTTGAAGGTTTAGCTAACGGTTTAGAGTTAGAAATGCCTTCAAGTTTTGGAATTGGTGAGAAGAAGATTGTTGATGCAGTTAACGTTGGTGAGCTATCAGTAGAAAAGCTTGATCAAGCTGTAGAGCGTCTTCTTAACATTATTTTTAAAGCATATGATAACCAATTAGAAAACGCTGTATATAGTAAGGACGAGCATCACCAACTTGCAAGAGAAGTTGCAAGTGAAAGTATGGTTATGTTACAAAATGAAGATTCCATCCTTCCGCTAAAAAAAGAGGGGACGGTAGCGGTAATTGGAGGATTTGCAAAGCAACCACGTTATCAAGGCGGCGGAAGCTCTCATATTAATCCAACAAAGCTTGAAAGTATTCTTGAAGAAATTGAAACTGTATCAGGTGAAAAAACGAATATATTATTTGCACAAGGTTATGATCTTGCTAGCGATGATATAGATGGAAACATGATTAATGAGGCAAAAAAAGTAGCAGAACGAGCAGATACAGCTGTTCTTTTCGTTGGACTACCAGATCGTTATGAGTCAGAAGGCTTTGATCGAAAGCATTTACAAATGCCAGAAAATCACGTGCAATTAATTGAGGCTATCGCTGAAGTGCAAAGTAATATCGTTGTAGTATTAAGTAACGGTGCGCCAATTGAAATGCCATGGATAGGTAAAGTAAAAGGAATACTTGAAGGCTATTTAGGTGGGCAAGCATTAGGCGGAGCAATTGCTGATATATTATTTGGTGATGCGAATCCAAGCGGGAAATTAGCGGAAACATTCCCGAAAGTTTTAAGCGATAATCCTTCTTACTTAAACTTCCCTGGTGAAGGCGATAAAGTGGAATACAAAGAAGGGGTGTTCGTCGGATACCGTTATTACGATACGAAAAATATTGAACCATTATTCCCATTTGGTTTTGGGTTAAGCTATACAAACTTTGAGTTTAGTAATCTTTCAATAGATAAGAAAGAAATAAAGGATACGGAGACAGTTTCCGTTCGTGTAAACGTGAAAAATACTGGTAGTACAGCAGGGAAAGAAATTGTTCAGCTTTATATAAAAGATGTTGAAAGCACTATGAGTCGTCCTGAAAAAGAATTAAAAGGATTTGAAAAAGTAGAATTGCATCCGGGAGAAGAAAAAACGGTTAGCTTTACTTTAAATAAAAGATCATTTGCTTATTATAATGTTGAATTGAAGGACTGGCATGTTGAAACAGGTGAATTCGAAATTTTAGTAGGAAAGTCTTCAAAAGAGATTGTTTTACATGATAGCCTATATGTTCAATCAACGACAATAATTCGAAAACCAGTACATCGAAATACTTTACTAGGGGACATATTCGCGGACCCAATTTTAGCACCACTTGCAAAAGAACTTATGGAAAAGGCATTAAAAGACAGCCCATTTGGTAGTATGGCTGAAGGGGATAGTGATACCTCTGAAATGATGGAGGCTATGCTAAACTATATGCCGTTACGAGCGTTAGTGAACTTTAGCGCAGGTGCTTTTACAGAGGAAATGTTGAGTGAAATAATTGGGCTATTAAACAACGCGCAGATGAATCGATAAGCGGTGAATGAATTTTCTAGCCATTGGAACATTCATTGTTGAATTTTAATTACTTTCAAAAATTCATACGCAATATAAACAAAAACGCAGTTTGCAACCAAACTGCGTTTTTTTAACGTTCAATGAATGATCAAAGTCTTTAAATTTAAAGGATTGTAGCTATAAAAGATTTTAAAATTCTAAAAAAATTGAAGGTATAATTCGATGAATATAGAATTTAACATATAGCAAATAAGGAGGGGATGAAATGGAAGTCTTTCACGTAACGAGTAGAAAAAGGGAAACGTACAACGTTCAAATGAAGTATTCGATACTTTTCGAATGTGCACTTGGCATTGCGGCAATTACTCATAAGAGGTTAATCGACACGCTCGAAAAGACTCAAAGTGAATGGGAAGAAATAAGACAGTCTTTACCTCATGAAATAATAGAGCATTTACAATTTGTCGAGGAGCATAATACGTGGAAAGCGTTGCTACAGTTACTGTATGATGGGGATTTTACGGATCTATCTCAATTTATTCATAATATCAATTCGCTATCAGAAGTAGATTTTAAGTATGTATGCTTACCGTTTTTAGGAGAAATGCATCAAGAAAAAAGACGTTTAGCAGCAAGCGGAGAAGTTTCAGCGGTACAAGAATTAATGGAACTAACGCATGAGCATCAATTTTTCTCTACGTATATTGAGTTTATATGTAATACAGATATGCAATTATTAAAAGGGCACTTAATCGCCGTCATGACAGGATGGTATGAGAGTGTTATTAAAAAAGAAGAAGAGCAACTACTCTCTATACTAGAGCGAGATTATGAAGCAAAAAATAAAATGAATAAAAAGATGAAACCGGAAGAGTTTGTAGAGTGGGCAACAGGTGGAGTTATATACATGCCAGAACCAAGTGTGCATCACGTACTTCTTATCCCGCAAATCACATACAGACCGTGGAACATAGAAGCAGATATTGAAGATACGAAAGTGTTTCATTATCCGGTCGCAAATGAAAGTATACATCCGGAAGATCCATATGAGCCGAGCTATTTTTTAGTACATAAACATAAGGCGCTTGGGGATGAGGCAAGGCTCCGTATTGTAAAACTACTATTTGAACAAGAGCGTACGCTGCAAGATATAACGGAAAGATTAAAACTCGGAAAATCGACAGTACATCATCATTTGAAACTTTTACGTTCAGCGAAGTTAGTTGATATTCATGACGGCAAATATGTGTTGAGAAAGAAAACAGTGCAGTCTTTAGCGAAAGAATTGGAAATGTTTTTGAATCGGTAGTACACAACGAGAGAATGTACATAAAGGAGGAATAATTAATATAGAAAAGTTGGTGCACTATAGTGGAAAATGTATTGAAAAATCGTTCATTCTTTTTTATGTGGATTGGCAGTGCAATTTCAGAATTAGGTGGAGCTTTCGGGACGTTATGTAATTCGATTCTTGTTTATGATATAACAGGGTCGAAAACAGCATTAAGTAGCATGTGGTTACTATATTTTATCCCGTCTCTCATACTGCAACTTATAAGTGGACCATTTATTGATAAATGGAGCCGAAAGTGGATCATGATTTTTTCACAATGGATGCGGGCCTCTGTTTTCTTACTGCCTTTAGTAATGCTAGTTACTAACAGTGTAGAAGTTTGGCACGTTTACGTTGTTCAAATTATAGTAGGACTCATTACGCCGCTATATACACCTGCAAGTCAAGCGATTACACCGAGTATAGTAAGTAAAGAGCAGCTTCAAGACGCAAATGCGTATATCGATGGGATGACTCGTCTTATGATGTTTTTGGCGCCCGTATTAGGTGGCATCGTTATTAAATTCATTGGAATCAAATTAACAATATTGTTCGTATGTGTTTGTCTATTCATTAGTGGAGGATTGTTACTTTTCATAAAAGAAAAAAGGGTAAAGCAAGAACTAAGAAAAACGTGGCTAGAGCAATTTCTTCACGGCTTTACATACTTCTTCACAAAACCAGTTATCGTTTGGCTTGGGGTATTTCTAGCATTCGTTCAATTTGGAGTAGGAGTAACGATGGTTACGAATCTTCCTTATATAAAAGACGAACTGTCGGCAGGATATGCGGAGTACGGCTACTTCATGGCAGGTTTCCCGCTTGGCTATGTAGTTGGTTCCATGTTAGTTGGGAAAGTGAAGTATAGAAGTCGTCGACTACTTATGCTTGGAGGATTATTCGTAGGGGGTCTCACTTACATTTCACTAGGTTTAAACAATAGTATTCTAATAGCGATTGTAATTGAAGTAATTGCCGGTATATGTATTTCATTTTTTAATGTTCATAACACGACGATATGCCAACAAACGGTCCCGAATAATATGATAGGGAAAGTATTTTCAGTGCGGTTATTTTTAATTCGATCGGCTATGCCATTAGGTGTGTTTCTAGGGGGAATATTGAGTGAGATGTGGGGAATAAGAACACTATACTTTATCATAGGTGCGCTTATATGTATCACTTCTTTAATAGGGATATTGCTTCCGTATTTTAAATTTTTGGATGAGTCGATCGAAGAGAAGTCTGCATAATTCAAAAATTAAAAACTTTATAATTGAAAATAATTATCATAATCAATTATAATGAAAGAATACTAGTATTCGTATTACAAGAAGGGAGTGGGATTATATGTTTATCGAAACTAAGACATTTACAGTAAAAGAAGGTACATCTAATATGGTTGTAGAACGTTTCACTGGAGAAGGAATTATTGAAAAATTTGAAGGCTTCATCGACTTAAGCGTTCTCGTTAAAAAAGTAAGACGAGGAGACGAAGAAGTAGTCGTTATGATTCGCTGGGAATCGGAAGAAGCATGGAAAAATTGGGAAACGAGTGAAGAACATTTAGCTGGACATAGAGCGAGCCGTGGTAAACCAAAACCAGATCATATCATTAACGTTGAACACGGGGTTTATTATGTAAAATCATCGAAGTCGGCTTATCAACAGTCGTAAAAATACATTTGTTTAATTATATTCTTTCCAATATATAACCATCTATCTATTTATTGATAGATGGTTATTAACATTGAATAAAGAGTATGATTTGCATGTGATGTAAGAAGAATTAACAGACAGGTTAAAACTAGAAATGCTATAATATAACCCGATCAGTGAGAGGATTAGGAGTGGTAATAATGGTTCAATCGATAGTTCATATTGCATTAGTAGTAAAAGACTATGATGAGGCGATAGAGTTTTATACAAAGAAACTAAATTTCACATTAGTTGAAGATATTTATCAGCCAGAAGAAAACAAACGGTGGGTAGTGGTATCTCCTCCAGGTTCAGTCGGCACCACAATATTACTAGCTAGGGCATCTAAACCTGAGCAAGAGTCCTTTATTGGTAACCAATCAGGCGGTAGAGTTTTTCTTTTCTTAAATACTGACGATTTTTGGAGAGATTATAATGAAATGATTTCAAGAGGAATAGAATTTGTGAGAGAACCGAAAGAGCAAGCATATGGAATTGTTGCAGTGTTTAAGGATTTATACGGGAATTTATGGGACCTTCTGCAACTAAAAGATGATCACCCAATTGCACAAAGAATTAAGTAGAAAGCAATTCAACTAGGCATTTTACAAGTATGTGAAAATAAAATAGAGCTAGGTTTGTAACAATTAGCAGTATGTATAATGGAAATGTATGAGGAAAAATATAATTCAATATCGTTTAAAATGTGTTTGCTTATTTTAGAAACTGAGAAATATCGATCTATTCTTATAAGAATAATATTACGTGCTCAATGGCTTGGAGGGTAGAAATGATAGAAAATCTTTCATTTATTACTTATGAAAATCATAAAGGGTTAGTGCATAAAATTCTAAATGAATATATCGCTAGGAATGAAGTAAGTGGGTTAATGCTTATCGGATCTGTCGCAAGAGGTGACGCTTATCCTGAATCCGATTTAGACTTCTATATTCTTTTAGAGCGCGGACAAAAGAAGAAATTTTATTCTGAACTGAGAGATGATATTTTAGTTGAATATAAGTGTGCAGAATTTAATCAAATACAATTAAGCTTTAAAAACAATCCGATGGAACTATATTCTTTTTTAGAAGGGAAAATTTTATTTGATAGTAACGATGAGTTGGAAAGACTAAAGAAAATAGCTCAACATACATATGAAAATTATGGTGTCTCTAGTGATAAAGTAAAGGGTACTTCTCATTGGCTCAATAGTTCGCTAATTAAAGTTCAGTCTGCTTTGAAAGCAAATGATAAGTTAAAAGCTTCCTACATAGTTCACACATCAACTTGGACTATTGTAGAAGGGATATGGGCTATTAATAATAAGCCTGCACCACCAGCAGGATCTGGTTTGAAGTATATGCAAACATTATCTAAAGTACCAATTAATTTTGATCACTTAATAAATATACTGTTTTTAGGGAATACGACAGAGCGCATCTCTTCAGCAGTTTTCTTAATTGAGTGGGTTTTACTCAACTTGGAGAATAGATAATATGGCTATTACAACTGTCGATTTATATAGGTAAATCGATATTCCACGTCGAATTGTTCATATGAAGTCATTAACTGTATTCCAAATGTTGCATTTTAAAAATCGTTCTAGACGATAGGAAACAGTATTAGACTATTAAAAAATAGCCTTAGGCTGAACACTTGAATACCTTTCCTTAAGTATTTATGTGTTATCAATATTAGTCTATATAATTCCAGTTTAAAAGGAGATGAGTGAATGAGGTTAAATCATTTGAATCTATGTGTTGATGATTTATCAGAAGCGAGACATTTCTTTGAAACATTTTTTGATTTTCAATTTTTGGAGCAAAAGGGAAAGGCCCTTGTAGTGATGAGTGATGAGAGTGGATTTATACTTGTATTAAGTGATCCAAAAGCATTCAAGGGGAAGAATGACGTTACATATCCTGAAGCTTTTCATATTGGCTTTTTGGTGGAAACTTCAAGCGAAGTTGATCAGGCGTATAATCGTTTAGTAGCTGGGGGCATTGAAATAGAAAAGGAACCTTATGCAATGAGAGGTAGTAGTTATGGTTTTTATTTTACAATATTTAATGGCTTATTAATTGAAGTTTCTTGCATTGACTATAAAGATGGTAAGAAAGTTTCAAAACTCAATAGCACTCATCAAGAGTAATTGTCGGAAGGTGTATATATAGCCTCTTATCAAGTTTAGAAAGGGGCTTGTTACCATTTTATTCGCTTTTTTAATGGAACATCAAAGTAAAAAAGAAGCGTCTTTTCGTCAAAAATTCGACTTATGAGACAGCTCCTATATTTATTAATCTAACTTAATTTCAAATTCAAGCACAGTTTGATTTTTCATAAACGGCATACCATCTTAAAGAAAATGTTGTAGATTTAATATAAAGTTTGATAAAAAGGTCTATTTTGTAGGGGAATTGCTTATGCATAAAATAACAAAATTTTTTTGTGTACTGTCGCTATAAACTTTCGTGAATCAACTGGGTTTCTTACCTGATGTGGTGCGAGGTACAGTGACATAACTAGGAGGTTGCCACTATGACAGCTGTATTTAAAGATATGGTGTTCCAGCTGAAAACGGAACGACTCGATCTGAATATGTGGGAGGAATCCGATGCAGTCTGGCTGAGAAAATTAATTGGTGAACGTGGTGTGGACATGCCAACCATTGAATCTGTTCGTAGCTATCTTATTGAGATGCGCAAGAGAGCAGCTGAAGATGGCATTTCCCTTCTCACTATTCGTAGGCGAGACGAAGGCGATTTCATCGGATACTGTGGCTTGATTATCGGTCGTTCCACGCTTGAAGAGCCGGAGATTGCATACGAGTTGTTCCGCAGTGCTCATCGCAAGGGTTATGCGACAGAGGCAGCATCCGCTGTGCTGGAGGCTGCGATTGCTACTGGGCGCCACAGACTTTGGTCGACTGTAGGCGCTTGGAATGTTGCGTCCTTCCGGGTATTAGAAAAGATAGGATTTGAGCGACATCACAGTACGTGGGACGAGCGCGGTGAGATTGTTTGGAACGTACGTGATCTGTAGAGACCTGACCAAATTCGGAACAATGAAAAATGTAAAAGAAAGCCCATATGTTAGATTGCTCAGTAATCTAACATATGGGCTTTTCCTTATAGTAAATATTGATTTTGTATATATTTAAGTGTAATAGTCTGTCTTTTATTTTAATTTTTTACATCATCATATAATTCCAGCGCTTCTTTCACATTCAATCCATTTTTCACAATGCCATGAATCGCTTGAATCATTGCAGTTGGGTGTTCGGATTGCCATATGTTTCGGCCCATGTCTACGCCGATTGCACCTTCTTGCAGCGCATTGTACGTAATGTTTAATGCATCTTCGATTGAATCGAGTTTCGGTCCACCGGCAATGACGACTGGGGCAGGGCATGTGCTCGTGATTTTTTCGAATCCTTCGCAGTAGTACGTTTTAATAATGTCAGCTCCCATTTCAACACATACGCGGGAAGCGAGTGCTAGGAAGCGAGCTTCACGTTTTTGTAGTTCTTTCGCAACGGCGGTAATACCGAGTACTGGCAGGCCGTAATCGTGAGCTTCAGAGACTACGTTTGCGAGATTTGAAACAGTTTGTGTTTCATAGTCTGATCCAACAAAAACAGAAACGCCGACGCCAATTGCGTTCTGCTTTACGGCCTCTTTCACAGGTGTAACAATTGTTTCATTCGCTAAATCTTTGCCGACTACAGTTGGTCCACCTGAAACGCGCATAACCATCGGTGTGCTGCAGTCTTCAGGAATACAGGAGCTGAGTATACCTCTCGTTAAAAAGAGTGAATCCGTATAAGGAAGCAAATTTTTAACGGTTTCTAACGGCTGTTCTAGTCCGTGAATTGGTCCTAAAAAATAGCCGTGATCTATTGCTAACATAACCGCTCTGCCGTCAGGTAAAATTGTATTTAATCGATTTTTAAATCCCCAAGTCATTAGAAATCACTCCTTCGTTAATGTTGGATTTTCAGTTTGTACTGTATCTTTATTTGGTAAATGTGGTGACTTAATAAAAACAGCTTTAAAAGGTTTATCAGAATGGTTAATAAGATAGTGAGATTCATGAGGACGAACTTGCAAGACATCACCTTGTTTTATCGGAACTCTTTCGTTATTTACATAGAAATCTATTTCGCCTTCTAACGCATAAAAGACTTCTTCGCACGTTGTATGAAAATGATTTTGAAACTCTTGCCCAGGCTGAATAATGACTAGGCCGAGATCAATATTTGGACCTTGTAATAAATATTTCGGCCCGTTATCACCGAAGCGATAGGTGAAATCATCTTCATTTACTTTAAGCATAGAAATCACTCCTTTATGTAATGTGTTACAGAGCACCAGGTGCAATCCACATATGTGAGGTGAGCCCATTATCGGCTAATGCGAGCTGACTGTCATACACTGTTTTCCATGTTTCATAGAACTCCTTATATAGTTCGTGATTTTCAGTGATTGGCTCGAATGTGTTTTCCCACTGTACAAACTGTTTAGCGGTTTCTTCCATCGAATTATATATTCCAGCACCAACTCCAGCAGCAATTGCAGTTCCTAACGCAGCTGCTTCTTTCACAACTGGTACTTTTACAGGAATGCCGAGTACGTCTGATAGAATTTGTGGCCATAGTTTTCCTTTGGCAGCGCCGCCAGCAAAAACGACTTCAGAAGGGAATGTACCTGTGAGATTTTCAATTAGTTTTAAGTTGCCAAGTGTAACGAAGGCGGCATTTTCTTCAATAGCGCGGAACATTTCTTTCTTCCCGCATCTGTCAGCATCTAAACTTAAATTTAAAAAAGAAGGTGCGGCATGACGCCAAGAAATGTAGTTCATGACGTTTGAAAAAGTAGGGATAATGCCATGTGAACCGACAGGTACGTCTTTCGCTTGTTCTTCTAATAATTCATAAGTATCTACACCGAGTTTTTCAGCAAGTTTCTTTTCTTCTTGGCAAAAAGCATCCCGAAACCAGCGCATAACGAGGCCTGGGAAAAAGGCAATCGTTTCATATTGCCATAGGTTCGGAACGACATGGCAATTTAAACGAATTGCAGCATGTGGATCCGTTATTGGCTCTGTAATGTTAACTTCTTGTTGCCAAAAGCTGCCTCCGCATACTAGTGTTTGATTTGGTATAACGACTCCAGTTCCGAGTGATGCCATTTGAGCATCACCGCCGCCAGCGACGACAGGAATTCCTTCCCGTAATCCAGTTAATGCTGCACAATCTTTTGTAACATTGCCGATTACTGTACCAGCTTCATTTACTTTCGGTGAAAATGGCAAAGTTAGCCCGCACTCTTTAGCGACTTCGTTATCCCAATTTCTATTTTGTAAGTCAAAAATACCGGATGTACATCCGTTTGAAGGATCGATTTGTAGAACGCCGCTTAATTTATACAAAATCCAATCGTTTAACATCGTAAAGGAATGAATGTTTCTGTATACATCTGGCTCATGCTTTTTTATCCAAAGCAAGCGAGGTAAAGCACCTAAGGAAAATGTTTGACCTGACTTTTTATATAAATCTTCTTCAATTTCGGAACGAATTTGTTTTAGTTCACTAACTTCTGCTGATGCGCGGCCATCAACATTTGCACAAGCCCATATTTCTTGCCCGTTTTTATCGTATAAAACAAATCCTTCGCGCATGCTCGTTGCACTTATACCTTTAATAGAAGAGGGGGACGTATTACTTTTTTGCAGAACATCCTTCGTACATTCTTGAACGAGCTTCCAGTTTTCTTTTACATCAAAATTCATTGAACTGGGATAACGACCATCTGATTTATGAACCCATTCTTGTTGACTAACTGCAAGCTGATTTCCTTGTAAATCAAACAGGACTGCTCGAATACTTCCTGTACCAGCATCGTAAGCTAATAAAGAGGACATTAAGAGTCACCTTCCTTTCTTAATAAGGAGAGGGCAGTATGTTCATCGGTAATTAATGTATGAATGAATTTTCCTTTTAAGGCGCCATAAATTGCATCTAACTTTTCAGTGCCACCAGCTACACCAACGACATGTTTCATATTTTGAAGAACAGAGAGTGGTGTGCCGATAAGACGGTTATGATGGGGAAGTTCTAATTGTTTTCCGTCAGTATTATAAAATTGACCTAAAATATCTCCGGCCCCGTACAGACTACGTATATACGTCATTTCATGTAGCGTTAATTTTTCTTCTTTCACAATTGTGGCATCTTGTGATAAACCTCCAATGCCAACTACTGCTGTATGTGCGAGTGAAGCGACGTGAAGCATATCTTTCACACTCGGCTCTGATAGAATACTTTGTGCCATTTCGTTTGTGGATGCTAGAAAAGGGGTAGGAATGATGTGAAGGTCTCCTTGCATGTAATTCAAATAGTTTTGCTTCCTCGGAATATAGTGGTTAACACCGCCTGTAAGAGTAACGATTGAAAGACTCATAGAAGTTTCAAAATGAATGTTTTCTAGCATTTTACTTATCGTTTCTCCCCAGCCAATGCCAAGTAAATCTCCTTGTTGCAGATGAGTTTCTAAATATTGTGCAGCAGCTTTTCCGAGTGAAGATGTATAATCTTCAGTTGGCGTTGGAATAACGAAAGCGTCTTTTAGATGGAATTTTTTCATAAGGTCACGTTCGATGCTTAAACAGTGTAAACCAGTACCTTTTACGTGAAATGTAACGACACCTTCCGTACGTGCTTTATCTAACAACCGAACGACTTTATTTCTTGAAATGTGAAGAAGTGAAGCAATCTCCTGTTGCGTTAGTTGATCTTTATAATAGTACCAAGCTACTTTAGTTAACAAATTTTCTTCAAAGTTCAGCTGTGACATTCTCTTCATTCCTTTCAACAAATGACCAATGCTTAAACATATGTGTTCGTTATTTTGTTTATTCCAGTTGAAACGATAATTAGCCCAGTGAAAAAAGTGTTCTAGATATGAAAAAAGGAATATACAATGCTACAAAACAAGTAGAACAAAAAATCATTTTCTCAAAAAATGTTCTGCATAAAGGCAGGTGACATCATGTGGAGAATGTGCCCTTATTACAAGTTACAAAGATGAGTAAATCTTTTTCAGATCAACTCGTATTAAAAGAAGTCAATTTACAATTAGAGTGCGGAGATGTATACGCTTTAGTTGGAGGAAATGGTGCCGGGAAATCAACGTTAATGAAAATATTAACAGGTTTGTATTCATACGATTCAGGCAAGATGTATGTGAAAGATGAGTGGCTCTTGTGGTA
>NZ_LDUK01000084.1:0-29653 GCF_001043575.1 Bacillus sp. LK2 | reverse complement strand
GTATTATACAGTATGTGTATATCCCATTTTTGAGCATGTCCTCATAAAATTAGTAAAAGCACTCTATTGAGAGTGCTTTAAAATGGGTACCAGAAGCTTTGGAATACATTTAGTTTTAAGTAAACTGCAATAATCAAAATAATAATACCAACAAAAAGTGTGATGTAATCCTCTTTTTGTGCGTCCTTTGCATAGTACCACGTACGTTTGTTTTTCTTTCCAAATCCTCTTAAATCCATTGCATTTGAAACTGTATCGATTCTTTCTAAAGAATGAATAATAAGTGGCCAAAAAATTAAAACACGGTTTTTCATACGAATCCACAAGCTCGCTTCTCCTTTTTCAAAAGGTACACCTCTTGCTTCCTGTGCATGTTTAATGATTACATATTCAGATTGAATGTTTGGTATATAACGCAGTGCAATATTTATTGCATATGTAATTTTATAATGAATAGCAAATTTATTTAAGCTACTGACAAATTCACTTGGATGAGTTGTATAAATAAAAAGAAGTGTAAATGGTAATAACGTAAAATATTTTAATGAAAGTGTAGCGGCAAAAAATAATGTTTCGTATGTAATTGTTGCATAACCTATATTAAAAAAAGATGTGTATGTTCCTGTTAATTCTGATCCATGTGTTGGCGTAATAAAAAGAATCATAACAGAGTTTAATAAACTAAATGTAAATATAACGCTGAAAACAACTATAATTTTACGAAAATGAACTTTAGCAATTAAGAGGCCGACACATCCAATAAAAAATAAAATTAGCAATATACGAAAATCAAAAAATAAAAAAGTAAGAGTCATACAAAATATAAATAAAGATAACTTAATTGCACCATCCATACGATGAAAATACGTATTATGCATACTCCTCCCTCCTATTAACCTCTATATAAAGTTTCACAAACATTTCTGGAGATGAAATTCCGCTTAAT
This sequence comes from Bacillus sp. LK2, assembly GCF_001043575.1. Classification (NCBI taxonomy): domain Bacteria; kingdom Bacillati; phylum Bacillota; class Bacilli; order Caryophanales; family Bacillaceae; genus Bacillus; species Bacillus sp. LK2. Next base: position 28,707 of record NZ_LDUK01000084.1, on the reverse strand, counting down.
TTAGCAAGCTTTATTAATGAAATCTCCCGTAAATTGGCTCTTTGTAACGTTTCTTGATCTCCTAATACAGCGGATACAGCATTGTCCGCAATGATTTTCCCTTTATGCAGAACTACCGCTCGATTTGCGTATTCTAAAGCAAGATTCATATCGTGTGTGATAAAAATAAAAGATATGCCTTTTTCAGCCAGTTTTCTTATAAACGACATAAACTGTTTGTAATGATAATAATCTTGTCCAGCTGTCGGCTCATCTAATATAATTAGTTTTGGGTTTGTTGAAAGTACAGAAGCAATAGTTAGTCTCTTTTTTTGCCCGTAGCTTAATGCCTGAATTGGCCAATTACGAAATGGGTATAATCCACAAATCTTCAAAACATCTTCCACTCTACTATTAATTTCTTCTTTAGAAACCTTTTTTAATTTTAATGTGAATGATACTTCTTCTAAAACAGTACTTTGTGTAATCATATGATTGGGGTTTTGCATAACATATGAAATAACTTCCCCACGTTTACGGATAGACCACGTGTTTATGTTTTCTTCAGCGAATGTAATTCTCCCATTTTTTGTTTTATTTATTCCTATTAGACTATGAGCTAATGTCGATTTACCTGCTCCGTTATGACCCAGTAACGCTACTATTTCACCTTCTCCTATTGAAAGGTTGATATCTTCTAATGCTGTATGTTTGTTATTATACGAAAATGATAAATTTTCAATTTGACATATTTCTCTTTTTTTATGTGTGTTTTCAAATGATACTTGTTTCTGCATCCAATTCTTTATTACGCTATTAACTCTTTCATTACAAAGATTTTCAATTGGAAATAACATGTCATTATTATTACCAAAATTTAATTTCTTTAGAGCTTCTATATAAATAGGCTCTCTTAGCCCGATATTTGGTAATATATTAGACGCTAAAATTTTATCCGGTGAACCAATCGCAACAACTTCTCCTTCATCGATTAAAATAATTTTATCTAAATCAAGCTTTAAAATTTCTTCTATTCGATGTTCAATAATTACAATTGTTTTATTATATTTCTCATGTATATCTTTAATAAGTTTTATAGTATTCAAACTACTTACAGGATCTAAGTTAGCTAACGGTTCATCAAATAATAATATATCTGCATTTACCGTTAACAGCCCTGCAAGAGAAACTGACTGTTTTTGACCTCCTGACAATTCATGTGGACTTTGTGCATGAAAGTTCTGCATATTTACCTTTTTTAAAGAATCAGTCACAATTCTTTTCATTTCTTTTTGGTTTACACATTCATTTTCTAATAAAAATGCTACATCTTCTTCTACAGTAAGGCCAATAAATTGCGAATCTTGATCTTGTAATATTGTTCCTACACGTTTACTCTGTTCAAAAATACTTCCTTCTCTCGGATCCTTTCCAACTATTAAAATGTTACCAGTACTTATCCCTTCGTAAGAAAAAGGGATTAGCCCATTTATACAATGAGCTAATGTTGACTTCCCTGAACCACTCCGTCCAGCTATTAGCACTTTTTCCCCAGGATATATTTGAAATGTAATATCTTTTAAAGTAGGCTGCGTGGCATGCCCATATTGAAAGGTAAATTGCTCAAAAGAAATAATTGGTTGCATGTATACATCCCTACTTTTCAATTTTTAAATGTGTATGTTTTTTATTCGCTTTAGCTAAGCCAATTGTGATTGGTAAGCCAAGAACTAAAAATACGATAACGTCTGCAATGGTTGCTCCTAGCACTTGTATAACGATTTTATCAAACGGTTCTCCCATCACAATAACATCGAATGCTCCTGCAAATATAATGGCAATTACAATTCCTACTAACCCCGCAATTGTAAAATAAGAAATATCACGGTTATTATACTTTCCATTTTTCACACTGAAACCAGCTCTTTTTTGTATGAGCCCCATTGAAAATCCGATAATGCCTGAACTAATCACCCATCCCCACCAAATACCCCATCCAGCGATTATATCTGTAACTGTATGACCGATGAGTCCTATTAATAGTCCTGCTACTGGGCCAAATAATGCGCCAAAAACTGTTAATATAGCTAATGCTGGTTTAATAAATGTATTGGGTGCGATAGAAAATCCCCAAAGTCCTAATACACCGTATAAAGCTGCTCCAATTCCGATTGCTACTACTAGTTTTGTCGTTAATTTATTCATTACAATTCCCCTCTCGTATTATTCAGCTTTTAATATTCTATATTTGTTTTGAAAATGAATTATGCATCGACACTTCCTTTCTATACAACAAAAAATGACCCCTTAAATTAAGAGGTCATTTTCTTTCACGTACAAGAATCCTCTTATCTTTCAAAAGACAAATAAATGTCCTCTGCGGAATTAGCACCTTCCTATGTAATTACATAGGGGTTGCTGAGGCTTCATAGGGCCGTTCCCTCTACCTCTCTGGATAAGTATGTATTTGTAATCTGTATTATGGCACTAACAACCAACAATTTCAATACTTTTCTTACTATTTTAACTTTTAAATAAATAGTCCATTCAAATCATTGTATTCTCATGGGAATTATGGAATAATAAATTCAAAATTGTTACGGGAGGAATACATGATGAAAGTAATTGGCCTAATTGGTGGACTAAGTTGGGAATCAACATCGTTGTACTATAAACATATTAATACACTTACTCTCTCTAAATATGATCAAAATGCGAAGCTTGTTTTATATAGCATGGACTTTGGTGAAGTAACTACATTATTACAAAACCATCAATATGAGGAAGTGAAAAATGAATTAGTCACAGTAGCAAAAAAAGTAGAAAACTCTGGAGCTGAATGTTTACTAATATGTTCTAATACAGTACATCTATTTGCCGAAGAAGTAGAACAGGCAATATCAATACCACTCCTTCATATAGGAGACGTAAGTGCTAAGAAAATGGTAGAGCATAATATAAAGCGTATCGGACTTTTAGGAACGAAACAAACGATGGAACAAGATTTCTATAAATCTCGATTAGCAAATTACAACATTGAGACAATTATCCCAAATGAAGAAGATAGAACCTTTATTCATCATGTCATATTAAGCGAATTAAGTAGAGGTATCATTTCACATGCATCAAAAGAAAAGCTATTACAAATCGCAAATACATTAATTAAAAACGGTGCTGAAGGAATACTGCTTGGCTGTACAGAAATTCCTTTGCTCATTTCTCAAAACGATCTATCTGTTCCTGTTTTTGACACTGCTTATTTACACGCGAATACTGCTGTACAATTTGCTGGATAACAATTGAAAAGCATAAAGGTGTGAGCCTCTATGCTTTTATCATCTTAAAACTATTTATCCTACTATTTGGGGGCCAGTAAGACTCCCGCATTAAAATTCGGCTGAAGCAAAGACGTTAGGTGGGAGTCGGGCTGCTCGTAAAAGCCCGACTTGTGAGGGCTGATAATCAGCGGGGATGAAACACCCCCCACTGATTAAAGATTCACTTTATTTAGAAGTGAATCAATGACTGCAATCGCTTTTTTTGAGCCACCACAATCTAAAAAACTATCATTAAGTTTTCGAATACCATGTTTATACTTTTCATTTAAAAGAACTTCGGTTACCGCTTCTTTTAAAGACTCTACATTAACATTATCTTTTAATAATCTATACGCTGCTTCAAGCTCAGTTAGTCTTTGGGCTATCATAGGCTGATCTTTATCATGCGGTATTATTACAAATGGAACATTGTAATGAATTGCATCATGTACGCTATTCATTCCCCCGTGTGTAATAAAAACATCTGCTTCATTTAATACTTCAGATTGAGGTACGTATGGAGCTATTATAAAATGGTCTGGTGCTTGTTTAATTTTTGAAATATCATTTCTATCACCTATTGCCATTACAACTACTCCTTTAAAATCTGAGAAAGCATCAATACAAGTATTAAAAAATGGTTCGATCCCCTCGAGGAGGGTCCCCATTGAAATATAAATAACCTTTTTATCTTTTAGCATTCCAAGTGGAAACTCCCCGTTTGTTTTCCGCTTTGGAAAACTCGGTCCAATAAAAATATTATTTTCTCCGAACGAATGACTATTAGGTTGAAAATAACGACTTGTATACACGATACATATTTCCCCTTTATTATTCATAAATTGAAGATTACTTTTTGGGGAAACTCCAAATTTATTCTCCATTTCATATAGTAACTTTTCAGCTAATTTATCAGGATGAAAAGGGACTGTGGTATCTGGATGAAAAGGTAAGGTCTTTAAAAAATCTGTCGGAATTAAAAATATAGGAGAGGAAACTACTCCTGGAACTTGTAAATATTCCTTTACTAATTCTCCAGCACCAAATATATCATAAAATACGAAGTCAAAATGTATACTTTTAGATAACTTTTTTGTAATTTCTAATATATATAAAGAAGTTTGAACATGAACATTAAAGAAAGCGTTTAATCCAGATGAAGTAACCATATCGATAGAGATTTCTTTTAATAAATCTGGATGAGAATGCACAATAGCTCCCATTGATTCAAGCCTTTCCTTAAAATTTTCCGTAGTAATATAATGTACGCTATCGCCCCGTTCAGTAAAGGATTTTACTATACTTAAAGTAGGATTCACATGTCCCTCTGCCGGAAAATTGACCATTAAAATATTCAGCACTGATTTCTCACTCCTTATATTTCATTTTCATTTATTAAGAGTACAGTTATTTTTACAGGTAAACTCCCCCTAAAAGACCTAATATTCTTACCACCTTATATTGATAAATAATTGTCAGTCAAAAATATAAAAAAAGCATCCACATAAGTAGATGCCAAGCCATGATAAGGAGTGTTCAGTGAGATAGGGTGCAAGCCTTTTGGCTTGTCCTATGCTATCAATATATGTAATTTTTTGTAAAAGGTGAATATTTAATAGCATTCTTTTTTACGAAATTATTTTATTCTTTTCATTTGATCAAACGGAAAATACACCATTTCTACTTTACCAATCACATTTGATTCATCAATAAGACCTAGTGTATTTCTACTATCTTTACTATGATTACGATTATCTCCTAATACAAAGAATTTATGCGCTTGAACTTTTATTTCTGAGAAGTTTGAAAAACGTTTTGATGTCTGTGATATATCTAACTGTATATATGACTCATTTTGCTTATTATTATTTATATAAACGACATCGTTTTTTAGCTTTACCTCATCTCCGGCTAATCCGATAATTCGTTTAACATAGTATGTTGGATCATCTTCCTTTTTAATTATCACCACATCTCCATGATGAAAGGAAAAACTAGCTTTATTAACTAGTATACGATCTTTTTCATTTAATGTTGGCTGCATCGAAATTCCTTCTACCATACAAAATAAAAAAGATTTATTAATTAAAATAACTGCTACAATAATTAAAATATAGCTACATATTTTTCCCCATCCTTTACAAACGAATCTATTCATAAATACCTCATTTCCAATCTAGCCCTATGTGAAACCGTCTCTAGTTCATATAAATGATAGAGACGGTTTATATTTTCTAATTTTCTTTTAAATCATCTACTTTTGCAGTTCCCTCACTTAATCGTTGGTTTTTCAAATCGAAATAGGCATCTAAAATATCTTTACCAATTGCAGAATTAATACCAGACTTATCATCTATAATCCATGGAACAACAACTGAAAACGCTACTTCTGGATTATCATATGGTGCATATCCTGCTAGTGTTAAGTTATAACATTTTATACGCTCACCTTTATCATTTCTACCAATGTCACTATCTCCTCCATATACTGTCTGTGCTGTCCCTGTTTTACCAGCTGGTTTATATGGTGCTTTTTGGAATTTACTTACCCCAGTACCATCCCCCTCTTGGAACACTCTTCTAAATCCCTCTTTTACTTGATTAATATACTCTTCTTTCATATCCACTTTATTTAAAACAATTGGTTCTTGTGAATGTACGACTTTACCAATTTCATCTTTCTGCACAGTTTGTTCTCTAATCTCTTGAACAATTTGTGGTTTCATACGATAGCCGCCATTTGCGATAGTCGAAATGTACTGGGCAAGTTGAAGCGGTGTATACGTATCATACTGACCAATGGAAAAGTCTAATAAGAAACCAGGCTGATTATCTTTTCGCCCTATTTGTCCAGCTGTTTCATTTGGTAAATCAATGCCCGTTGGAACACCTAAACCAAATTGTCTGAAATAATATCTCATTTTATCAAAGGATTCTTGTTTAATATCTAGTGAACTATTCCTTACATAATCTACACCTGCAATTTTTAATGCAGTATTAAACATATAAACATTAGAAGAAACTTGTAAAGCTCTTAGATCATCAATATTTCCGAAATCTTTCCAAGACTTTTTCTCCTTAGTTCCTTTAAACTTCATAGGTGCATCATAAAAGTAAGTACCTGGTGTTATAGCTTTCGTTTCAAAACCAGTTAATATTGTCGCACCTTTAACAGTTGATCCAAGCTCATATGAACTTGTCATCGTACCTAAAGCATAATCTTCTACTTCTATTTTGCCGTCTTTTTCTACTAACTTTTTCCCAGCCATCGATAATACTTGACCGTTTTTCGGATTCATCATAACAACGAAAGCACGGTCTAACATCGATTCTGAACCTTTATAGGCCTTTAATATTTTTTCTATGCTCTCTTCTACTTTTTTCTGTAATTCCATATCTATTGTTAAAGTTAAATTCTTGCCGCTTTTCCCTTCGGAAACTGTTTCTGTTCTAATTGTATTACCTTGTTTATCTGCGATACTTCTTACTTCTGTTTTCGTACCATGAAGTACATCTTCATATTGTTGTTCGATGTAACTTTTTCCAACTCGGTCATTTCGGCTATAGTCACGTACTAAATAATAATCTAATCGTTCACGTGGTAATCCTTCATCAGCATTTGAAACATTTCCAAGTACTGAACGGAATAATCCATCATTAACATAAAATCGCTCCCAATCAACTGATGCATCTACACCAGGAAGATTTGCAAGATTTTCACTTATTACAGTGTACTCCTTTTCACTAACATCTTTTTTTATAATTTGAGGTGCCATTTGAAATCCTGAAGTCATTTTACTTTTAATAGCTAACACTTCTAAATCTTTAGCTGTTAATTCTTGAAGGTTTTTATCTGTAATGCGCTTTCTCTTTAACTCTTCTATTTTTTTATCTAGTTCTTTTCCGGTACTATCTTTTTTTCTAAACTTATCTATTTCTTTTTTAGATACTAAGTTTTCAGCAAGCTTTGGATTTAATTGCATCCAAAAATCTTTCTTATCTGTCTCAGTTAACTTATCTATATCTTCTTGTGGCATTTCAATTATTTCTGCAAGTTGTCTTGCAGTTTTTAACATATCTTCTGATTTTACACCTTTTAACTTTGTGTATGTAATCGTACGTAAAGACCTATTATCAACAACGGGTTTACCTTCACGATCATAAATTTTGCCGCGTGGCACTGTAAGACTAACGGTTGCATTTTCTCTCTTTTGTACTTCATTTTTATATGTTTCTCCTTCGAAAATTTGCACTTTACCTAGCTGAATTATAATAGCAGAAAACAATAAAAACACACAAAAGAATAAAATGTTTAATCGTATTGGAAGTACCCTACCGCTTTTCTGTTTTTTCTTTTTCACCTTGTCATAATCCTCCTCCTTACATTACTTCTAACAATAAAGTAAGTTCCCATCATTGTAAGTAATGTTGAAATTCTAAACATTACATTGTATAAATACTAATATAATGATTAATACTTAATAGAAATTTAAGTAATGGTAAAGAAAAGGTAAAGTTTACTAAAATAAAATTTAAAAATACGCAAAAACAAAGGACTTAGTTTTCACTAAGCCCTTTGTTTTTGCGTATTTAATTATTTACGAGTTAAATATAGAGCGTACTATTACGGATTTATTTTCACTCTTTGATATGTACAGTTCACTTTGCGTTTTTGGTAAGTAAATTGTTACAGTAGTCCCGACACCAACATCACTCATAATACTAATAGCCCCTTGGTGACTTTCGATAATTTTGTAACTTAACATCAATCCAATTCCAGTACCTTTTTCTTTCGTACTATAAAATGGTTCACCCAATCTCTTAATTCTTTCCTCTGGTATTCCTATTCCTTCGTCGACTATATCTATAATGACTCCGTCTTCATTCATTTCTTTCATATGAATTGAAATTTTCCCGCCATCTGGCATTGCCTCGATTGAATTTTGCAAAATATTAATAAATACTTGTTTCAATTGATTTTCAGAGCATTCAATAATTAGTTCACTTGAATCTGCAATTAATTCAACTTGAATATTTGTCATAATCGCTTTTGTGTTAATCAATGACACGACATTTTCAAATATTTTATAAATATTTTTCTTTTCAGTAGGAATTTCATCTGTTTTAGCAATCGACAAAAACTCCTGAAGTATCGCTTCAATTCTCTCAATTTCAGAAAGCATAAGATCAAAATACTTTTCTTGATCCTCTTTGTTAATTTGGAATAGTTGTATAAATCCTTTTATTACAGTTAAAGGGTTCCTCACTTCATGAGCAACACCAGCTGCTAATTGTCCAATTGCTGCAAGTGTATCTGATTTATTTAGTAATTCTTCTGTCTTTTTTTGCTCTGTAATATCGCGTATAATAACCATAATTTTGTCATGTAGCAATGGTAAACATCTAGCTTCAAAAAAATCTATACTTCCTTTAAGTGCTAGTGGATATTCAACAATTACAGTGGATTCTTTTTCTTTTACTTGACGAATTGCTTCTCGAAATTGCTGTGCTACTGGAGATGGTAACACCTCGTAAAACTTTTTTCCCATAAAGGTTTCTGCAGGTACGTAAAATTTTGTAGGTGATCCAGCTTTATAATCTATAATTGTTCCATCAGCTTCTGTTAAAAAACATAGATCTGGTAAAGCTTTAAAAATAAGTTCCAATTCAGAGGTTTGTTGTTTTAGTTGTTCTTCTATTGCTTTTAAATGTGTAATATCTACCCCAACAGCCCAGTAACTAAATCCTATTACAGGAAACTGGTCTGAAATATTGGACCACATTATCGTTTTGACTTCACCATTTTTACATGTTAAATGCATTTCCCAATCTCTAAAATTTTTCCCGCAAGTTAAGAATTTTTTTTGTATTTGGTGACGGTAATTATCGTCAGGATATAATATTTGAAGTGCGTTTGGGTTCCCGATAATCTCTTCGGCTGTATAACCTGTTACAATTTCACATTCCCGATTCCATAAAACGAAATCGCCGTTGTTATCTAGTGCATCAACCATAACAGGCATGTTTTGTAAAATCATATATAATTCCTCTTCCTTTCGAAAGAGTAAATTATTATTTTTACTTTGAATAGCATTTGTAGCTCCATCTATAATAAGATTCGAAAGCATTTCAAAGTATTTTTGACAATTGAAAACTTCGCTTTTTTTAGACCAAACTACAAAAGAACCTAAATGTTGATTGTTTAAGAAAATGGGGATTTCAACCTTTGGAAGATTATTATTTTTCACTTCATTCATTCCGAATGAAAAAACACATTCTTTCTCAGCATCAAGAAGTTGATGTGATATGTTAGTTAATTTATAAAATTGTTCTGCCATGGTTTCTATTGTACTCACATCAATAAGTTCCATCAGCCGAGCATTCATTCTTTTTTCACCTCTATGTGCAAATTTAATACCCGTTTAAAATTCATACTTCTCCATTATACGGATAATGTCCGTACAGGTATATAGTGATAGCATAATTATTCAAATTAATTTTATTTTTCAATAAAAAACAGAAAATATGTAGTGATTTTGAATGGAAAGTTCACAGAATATTCATAAATGTTATGAAAAATATAAACATTTATTCCAATATATTCTATATAATAAAGAGTAATAAGGCTTCTATGAGACTCATAGAATACCTTACCCCTAATAAAAAGTAAAAAAGAATCCTTTTTGTTTTATTAAAAGGGCGTATATTTGGTAAATCCTTTAATAAACAAGGGATTCGGTAAAATGTTACACATTTTATCAAGGGAAATACATCACTATTGAATAGTGGTGTATTTTTCTTTTAAAAGACCTCTTTATGACCTCATTTACTACAACAACATTTATGTATTACCACAATTGATTTGAAAAATGAAACAAGATTTTTGAGCATTTGTTCTCCCCTTATAACTATCCATAAGTAAGTCGAGAGCCATTTAGAGTGTGGGAAGATGCTACTAAGTGCTTGTCAAAACTCAAGCAGTATCACTTTGAACTTTTTGCGTGAGGTATAAAAAAGCCGTCTCATTAAAGAAACGGCTGTGTTCTATACTGTATTAAAACAATCAATCATTTAGATTTATTTATGCATGTTTTTTACTTTTTTGTACCAAGCAAGTGCTTTTTTCTCCATTGCTGAAACAAATGCTTTTTTAGCAGGGCTATAATTACGGGTTGAATCATATTTATTCGCTAATTCTTCTTTAAATTGACTGTATTTATTTACTTCTTTTGGATTTGCAAGAAGATAATCTCGAAATATTAAGTGACGTTCGATCTGTGGATTGTCAACTTGATAAAAATGAATATGATGTGTTCTATTATCTCCACCTTTTCGAAATAATCTTCTACCCGCTATTCCCCATTCACCAGCTACATCATATTGCATTGAATTCATTTGTTCATTGTATGTATCTATTTTTTTGATATCATTTACTATACACATCATATCTATTACAGGCTTTGCTTTCATGCCTGGAATGGAAGTGCTACCAAAATGCTCAAAAGATATTATTTCATCGCCAAAAATAGTTTTTAATATTTTTATTTCTTCTTCAAACATCACTTTCCAATTTTCAGTGTAATCTGATAGTCTAACCTTCATTAAGCATTCCCCTTAATTTCTATTTTTTACAATCGAGTAAATCTCTGTAACTATCATACCGTAAAAAGTGAATTTTCACTTTTATATCCAAAAGCAACAATCTTTAAGAAAGGCACTTTTCGTAACTTTGTTGCTTTTCGAGGTGAAAATTACATTTTATAGTATAATACATATAGATACTTATTCATCAAATAGGTAATTTAATGGAGCAAGAGCGTGAAGGAGGAGCCCCCTATGGAAATAATATTTATTAGACACGGGCAAGGCGAACACACCTTGGATTTACCAGGTAGTTTACAACTTATAGACCCTGGTTTAACTAAAGATGGTGTATCTCAAGCAAAATCACTAAAAAAACAATTTACATTAACTGAATCAGATATAATGGTCATAAGTCCTATTAGAAGGACTTTACAGACAGCATCCATTTGGAGTGAAAATATAAATTGCAAAAAAGTAGTCAGCCCTTTGGTATCACCAAGAATGTTTCCACAAAACCCAGAGTGGAAAACACTTCCTTGTGATAGGATTTTAAACAAGAAATTGATTAAGGAAGAATATCCAACATTTGCTTTAAGTGAAGCGGTGCCAGAAGAGCTTTGGACTTCTGGAATAAATACTATGCCTGAACAAGAGTTTAATATATTGGCACACAACTTTCTTGAATGGTGCAGAAGCCAAAGTGTCGAACGGATATATGTGGTGTCACACGATGGAACCATAACATCATACAGGCAAGTCATTAGCAGAAAAAAACTAACAAGAAAAGACTTCCCAAAAGAAACTGGATGGTTTAAACAAATATATTAAAAGGAATACAGTCGTTTCTTTTATGAAATGGCTGTTTTTTTATACCTCACGCTTATAGATTGTTTTTCAACTAAAGTATTTGTTTAATTTAAAAAATGTTTTAGACTATAGAAAAAAGTATTAGACTATTAAAAAATAGTTGTAGACTGAAAAGGTGCTTTCCATACTTGAAAACACCTTTTTTATATGAATTCTGTTAAAGTTAGATTTTTACTTAGTTACCAGTAGCTTCTAGTTAGTTTAACTGCTACCAGTAATACTAACTAGAAATTATAAAGTATATGTTCTCCATTCAGGAAAGGTAGACAATGTTTTGTACATAACAAAGGCATCCGTTCTCTAATCCATGTATGAATCTTTTCATTTTCCATATGAAAAGCATAATAACCTAATACAGACATGAGCATGAACCCTTCAACAACCATCAAAATATCTTCAGGTACTTCAGTCTTTCCGAAATAACCTTCAAAAAATAAATTTCTGGTTGTAGCCGTGGAATTTAATGCCCCCATTGCCACGTCGAACAAGTAATACCCATACCCAAATAGACTGTAATCAATAAAGGCGACGCCTCCTAGTTTTGTAACAAGAACATTGCTCATGTTCAAATCCCCATGAATGATTCCCCATGCATTTAGTCCTTCTAAATTCACAAGACGTGAGCTGATCAAATTCAAAGATTTCTCGACCGTATTAAAATTAGACTGACTGAACAATCCTTTCTCAATGCCGCGATAAATTTGTTGAATCATAGTATCTATTCTTTTTGCTCCATAATTCGGTCTAACTTGTTGAAGTGCTCGGTTATATGTGCGTAAATACTGATGTAATTTGGCTGTCTGAGTTCCAAACGCTTTGACTATTTCGGGATTTGAAAAGTCTTCTTTGTTTAAGGTTCGGCTATCAATCCATTTTGTAAGGGAAGTCATAGTAGGAGTTTTCTGGTAGTCAAATTCCACAATAAATTTGCCAAAACTATTTTTGATAGGGGTCTGTACTTCAAGATCTGTATTGTTAGCAATATCAAGAAGTAGTTGAAGCTCACTTGTTAATCCTTCTTTTGTGTGCTGTAGTCCGGATAAATTCTCTGTGAAAGGTTGATGAACACGTAATAAATAGATAAAGCCATCAGCTAAGTCTGTCACCTTATAGGTCATATTTTCATTATGTTTAAGAAATGTGATTTCTGGTCGAACAAGTCCATATTCACTAAGAACTTTAACTAACGTTTTATTTGGAATCCCCATTACTTTCTCTCCCTCATTTCCATTAGACAAAATGTATATTCACTACCCAGTCTAATACTTTATTTTAATAAAACCCTTATCATGAAATATAAACGATTCGTCAGTCTAAATCTATATTCTAGTTAATAAAACAAATACAAATAGCAATATCCAATTAGACCAAGGAGGTTCAGTCTAAAACATTTTTCGAACTGAACAGTATTAGTTATTTAAACATTTCAAAATGACTAGTAACCCATTTTTGATGATTACGGGCAAGGTATTGTTCCGTCTGAATAAGTTTATCTACAAGTTCTTCTTTAGATAATTTCATATATTTACTTCTTACTTTTAAAATATTGCGACTAGGTGAAATGTTTCTGATAGTTGATTCATCAAATGTGGTTTGTGGTGCAGTCTTTTTCTTGTTTTGTTTTATTTTAAAAGTCTTACTATATTGTTTGTAGTAGGAATACAGTTCCTCATTTCTTTTTATTGTATTGGAGTGGATACCTTTCCCTGTTACATCGAGTTCTTTTGATTTTTCATGAATGTTTTTATATGTTACAGGAACTCCATTTGAAACGAGAGTATCAATTGTCAATATGCCTAATTCTATAGAACGATTTTTTCTTTGTTCGTGGACAGAGCTCAGCCAATAACGATTACCAGAAGGTGTTAGATTTGATAACTGGTTCATAATTCTGTTCCTCTCTATATTTTTTGATCAAATCAATTTCTTTTAATTCAATTTTAGCTTGTTTCCGCATTTCTTTTGCTTTTCTTACTTCAATTTCGAGCCCAATTTTTTTGAAACGTTTTTCCATGTCTTCTGCAACCTTAATAGCTTCTAATAGTTCATGTTCTTGTTCTGGTTGTGGGATTTTTGCTTTGCATCCTAAACATGCCATCTTCGTGGGACATACATAATCTGTTACACAAGTACCACCTAAAACGTTATTAAAAACTCCAACTTTTTCACTATAATCTGTAAGTTCTTTTTGAAGTTCTTTTGGACTTCGTAATAACGCATCATCTATGTCAACATAACTTGAAATCACATCTTGAAGTTCACCGACCGATTCAGCAATTTGACTTGGAGTTGGAGCGGAATAGTATTCAGTTACCGTTAAGTCTCGTTGATGCAGAATTTTTGCTAAAATATCAATAGGCATCTTTTGACGTTGTACAGCTTCTGTTGCAAATGCATGGCGTAATAAGTGTGTTTTTATAATTACTGGAGAGCCATCTTGTGTTTCAAATCTTAAGCCATGTAGTAGAAATCGCATACAGGCATACACTGCATGAATCTTAAAAGCTTTGTGATTATATTGAAAATAATAAGGCTTTTCTTCTGGAAACAAGTGCTTTCTATCATGACGATATTCAACACTTGGAATCTTGCCCCCATAATAATCCTTTAGCATTCGTGAGACGGTTTGAATAATTTGCATTGTTTGTTTACTCACATAAAATTCTTCTACAACATCTCTTCCTTTTGGAATCGCATAAAATGAATAATGGAGTTTTTCTTTTACCATTTTGGTTTGTATACATTCTTTAGTGTTGCTAATTTGCAATAGTTCATTTATTCTTGCTCCAGTTGTTGTAAGAATATCTATCGCTAATAAGCCGAATGTACATCCAACATAAAAAGGTTCTATATCAAAGAAAATACCTTTTACATTATTTTTATGGCGCCCTAAAAAAACAGAAGAACTTATTACATCTTTATGACCACTAGCAAACGGAGGGGATTTACTTTCAGAATTCATATCCATGTACCCCCACAATTTTAGAAAGTCTTGTTTTTGTTTTATTTCTTCTTTGGTGGCTCTTTGAAAAAAATTTCCTAGAACATTATTTTCAATTAAATCAGTAAACCATATTCCTTCTACTTCGTCATCTCCGTGTAAAGATTCAGATTTTACGAATTCTAAAAAGTGATAATTATTGTTTTTCGAATAGGTTGATTTACGTTCTTGTGCTTGTTTAACTATTGTTTCGGGAAATTGTTCTTCGTGGTGTAATATAAATGATCGCTTATCCCATAGACGAAAGTAAAAACGTTCTCCAATTCGTGTCGGCTCTTCGTAGTGAAATTCTAGTGGAAGGGGCAAGTTTTGTTCTTTAACACGTTCTATTGTTTTTTGAAAACTTTCCCTTATACGTTTTATTTGATTCCAGCGGAAATGGGCTTCCGATCGAATTTTTGGCAAAAAAGGAACGATAGCATCTGTTTCATCTTTCCGACTTTTTTGTGCCTGCTCTGTCGCTAATTTTTCAAATGGAAAATCACTTGAGTTAAATAAAGGTATAGGAAAAAGGAATTGCTCAAAATATTCTTGTTGTTCGATTGATAATGTATGAGTTAACCATTTTTTCATTTGAGAGGAAAGTGCCCTATAATTTCTAGAAAAACTCATCCTCATAGAATTGGAATGCTCTGGATAGACTGTTCCTTTAAAATAGTTATACAGATGTTCCGCAACATCAAATTCTGACATCGTATTCAAATTAAATGCTAAAAAAATATCTTGGAATCTAGGATTAGTATTTACTAATGTATTTCTAATTGTACGCGAATCTAGATTTTTATCCGCACTAGTAAGTATCCCTAATAAGAGATGATTCGCCCAAGGTTTATTAACACAAGCGCTCAAGAAATACTTTAAGTTTCTTTCATCTAATTTATCTAATAGGAAAATACCTCTTGAGTCTTTTAAGTGCAGAATCTTTTCATCCACTTTTTCCTTTAATTTATCATACCATTCATTATTTGGTACATCTCTAATCACTGTTGACATATACTTACTCCAACCCCTCTAACAGTTCTTGTAAATCATGATCTATTTCTTTTTGCACTTCAATTGTTGCAAAGTGGGGTTCAATTTTTTTCTCCGTCTTTTTTCTCCGTGCATATTCCAGTTCGTTTTTTTGCATCTTTTCAAGCATTTCATCATGCGATTTTCTATGTTTTTCTTCGTCAAAAAAATGTTCATAGACTTTAAGGGTATCTGGATTTTTCCATTTCATATACTTGATAAGCTCACTTTTTCGTTGGTGGATTTCGGATTCATTTTTGGAAACATTATGAATCTCTCTAAGTCTAGTTGTAACAAACCAATGCCTTGCTTTATGTGGATTTAACTTAATATCAGCATGTTTCATTGCCGTGTTCCAATGATAATACCAAGCATAATACGTTAAGGGAGTTCCGAACTCTGAAAGGAATATAGGTGCTTCATCGGGTAGTTGTTCATAATTAAAATGGTCTGGGTCATACTTCATTCTTTCGGTATTAATATATTGAAAAAGGCGTTTTACAGTATCTTTACTAAATCGAAGAAATTTTACCTTCCTTCCATAGCTACCTTTACTGAATGTAATGACTTCTTGGTGACCCTTTCTTGACCGATAATCTCCAATGGTTAATTCAATGATTTCTGAAGCTCTAGCTCCTGTTTCAAAAAGCATTCGTGATATGACCGTTTCTCTTTGAGACCAATTTATATTTTTCCCTGCCTGATAGACTTGAAAGGGTAAGTGAGGGTCATCAATAATCTTAGGTTGCCATTCTTCATTGATAATTTTGAAATAAGAATCCGTTAATCTACGATGTTCTAAAGGCTCTTCTGTTCCACTAACAGCAGGCATGCGTGGCTTGTCCTTTCTAACACCTTCAACATGGATGCGATAATCATTTAGAATAGCTTGGGAATCTATTAATGGATTGGGATAGTTATACTGTTTTAAGCGAATAAGCGATTTATAGAATGATTTAATCGCAGATAAAAAACGGTTAACAGTATTAGGGCTTTTGTTTGTTAAATTAACAAAGCAAAAATTCTCCTTTTCACGAACCCTACATTCCATTTCGCTTTTTAAATAATCTTCAATGGCTATTCGTAAAACTTCTGGTGAATCATCCCATTTCACATGTCTACCTTGATAGTTACTATGCTTTTCTAACCAATTAAAAAAAGGTAACAGACATTGTAAATAGGATAAAGCTGAACTTTTCGATATTCTTCCTATATTATCTTGGTAAAAGGCCGTTAATGGTAGAAATGGCTCATTGTTGCTATTAAACACTAGCAATTCATACCGACTTTCAACACCCTTTGGACAATATGCATAATAAAACCCTTGGCTCATTGTATAAATCACCTTCCAGAAACTTTAAATATAATTAATCTTCTAACCAATTGTATAGAGTAATCTTTGATTGGTAAGTGTTTTCTGCTTTGTTTTGCATTGTATCGTAATCTTGCTGTGTAAGATCAGATAAGCGTTTGTTTTGTTTTTTAGGTAATTTAACGGGAAGAGTAGTTGGACTCCAATTTTCACGAATCGCTTTTTTTATAAACCCATCAGGGTTTTTCACTTTTGTAGCAGATTGTTGCATAATAAGTAGTATTTCTAAAGTGCGTTTAATTCCAACAACGGATAAGACAGAATGGATTTCTTTCGTAGGCGAGGTAAGTGTAACAGCTTCGTATGCTAATTTTACTAACGTATCTTCTTCATTTGTAAAAGGATTTATGTGGGAATCTTGGTGGGGTTCTACTTTTGTGGGAACGATCTCTGTAATATGCAGTAAATCACTTTCAAGTATCCGCCATCCTTCTTTATCACTATTGCGATATGAATTAGGCAGCTTACCAGAACGTATCCACCTTTTAATTGTTTCTTCATGCTTCCCTATGAGGGAGGACACTTCTTTGACTGTGTATATTTTCATAAACACACCTCATTAAAAGTTTCTATTTCCAGAATATTCTATTTTAATTATACAAAAATTGAATGCTGTAGTAAATATGTTTTTTTGTTGTGGTAGTAAATGAGGTCATGAAGAGGTCTTCTAAAAGAAAAATACACCACTAGAAATTAGTGATGTATTTCCGTTAATAAAATGTGCAACATTTCATTAACATTAAGGCTTATCAAAGCCTGGTTGGTTAGAATCTACTTTAATATTACACATTAGATTCTTTTTTACTTTCTTGTTACATTACATATTTATATAAAGCATGTGCAACACCATGTTCTTCATTTGATAATGTTTCGAAATGACAAATTTCCTTTATTTCATCAACTGCATTTCCCATCGCAATTGATATATTTGCTTTTTCCATCATTGAAACATCGTTTAGTCCATCACCTATCGCTACAGTATTTTCAAATGGAATATTGAGATGTTCTGCTAAAGTATATAAGCCTTTACCTTTTTGTGCATTATAATGGTTAATCTCTAAATTATGCCAATATGAAGATGTGATTGCTAATTCTTTATTATGTTTAAATTTTTCTTTTAGCTGTTTTAACTTTTGTATGTCATAAGAAAATGGTAAAAGTTTATGCACATATAGATCACTTTCTACAATTTCCTTACAAGTTTCAACATTATGAAATGCAGTATGCTCAATATATAAAGCGGCAATCGTTTCTAGCTCTTGTAAATCAACATCTAAATTTGATTTCTTCACATTCTCAATTTCATTAAGAACACTTTCAGTTCCGTAATGAGGTACATATACTCCTTTATCAGTATAGAGCTGATAATATATGCCACTTTCTTCAAGGTATTCAACAATTTCAAGGGCCTGGATATTTTGAATTGGATATCTTTTCATCATTTTCTTATCTTTATAAATAAGTGCACCATTTTCCGCAATAATTGGACACTCTAAATTAACTTCTAACAATAACCGTTCAATATCAACGATTGAACGCCCTGTACAAATTGCCACGACATGTCCTGCTTCCTGACATTTTCGAATTGCTTCTGCATTTTCTTTGCTAATCATTTTATTACCGGAAAGAAGGGTACCATCTAAGTCAATTGCAATTAATTTCATTATTTCTTCACCACTTTCTATAAATACACGAGATCTATTTAACAAAAAAGGTATCGTTTTCATATTGAACTCGTTAAGTACTTCTTATTTATAATTTATGAAAAGCGTTTCAGGTCAAGAGATATTAATAAATAAAATTAAAAATGCAAAGCTTTTCTATTTTAATGAAAGCTTTGCATTTTTAACTATGAATTATAAGTAATATATTTCGTCTCACACATGTACACATTTTTTTCTTTGGTTGGGATAAATACTTTAAACTTTTCTAACTGCTTTCCGTAAATATGGATCGTAACAACTCTATCGTTTTCTTCTATTTCAAGAATATGACAATCAGCAGGTGGAATCACTTTATCTGTTTCTCCTTCTCCTAAATAAATATTACCTGTATGTGTTAAATGAAATAGAGAACTTCCAAGTTGCTTAGTTTGTAAAAAGTTTCGAACCATTATTCTTCCTGAAAAAACCCCTTCTACTCCCCAAGTGCCATCATGATCATGTAAAGGCGTAGCTTGTCCATCTTTCCATACAAGAGCTAATACTTCAAAACGTTTTAATGGATCTTCATATAGTAAGTGACGTGCATATTGAGCTGCATCCGTTTTTTGTTTTTCTAACGGAAGCCATGTTTTCTTTTCTAAAAGTTTTTCAAGTAATTTTTCAATTTTACTTACTATTTGTTCCTCATGTAACCTACTATCCATAAGATCAGTTACACCATTTATAAACTTTTGAAACGTCTTACTTTCATTACACGTTAACATGAGTATCTCTCCTCTCTTTTCTTCCATACACTTCCATCTTACGAAAGGATTAAAATACCTACAATTGAGAAACAAAAAACAAGATGCAAATGTATGCACCTTGTCGAACATTTTATTTAGTTTTTAAACGAATAGGTAAATACTTTAATGTTTGCTCATTTTCGAGTATACATTCTTCTAAACAGAAAGATGGAGATAACTCTATTTTTTCGAAAGTATTTATAAAAGTATTTAATGCAATCTCAGCTTCTAAACGTGCAAGCGGTGCACCTAAGCAAAAATGAGCCCCTTTTCCAAAAGTTAAATGTTTTTCATTTCCTACTCGATGTAAATTAAAAGTAGAAGCTTGTGGAAACTTCTGTTCATCTAAATTTGCTGCACTGACCCATGCAACAATCATCTGGTCTTTTTTCATTAAAGGTCCAAAGATATTCGTATCTTCAGTTATACGACGAGCTAATGTTACAGGAAAGCGATATCGTAATACTTCCTCTATCGCTTTTGAAATCAAATTCGGTTTTTCTCGTAATTCTTTATATATTCCAGGCGCATCCACTAAAAAACAATAAAAGCTATTAATAATTAAATTAGTAGTCGTTTCATTACCGGCAGCTAATAGTCCTAATGAAAAAGTGACGATTTCTTCATCTGTTAATCTTTCACCTTCATATTCAGCTCGTATTAAATCTGAAATGATATCATCGGTTAAATGATATCTTTTTTCTTGAACAATCGGTAGAAGATACGTTTTAAATTCATTTAAAGCGATTTCCTTTTTCGTATCCAAATCATTAAATTTCTCTTTACTATATGGCATGAACAAAATATCAGACCATCCCTTAATTTGTTTACGATCAGTTGTGGGTACCCCTAATAAATCGGATATAACAGTTACAGGTAAAGCTGCCGCGAAATGTTCAACAATATCAACCTCATTATATTCTCCTATATGTTGTACAAGTTCATTCGCAATAGCTTGTACTCGTGGTTTCCACTGTTCTAAACTTCTTGGAGTAAATGCTTTAGAGACGATTGAACGTACATTACGGTGTTCTGGGGGATCAACAGAGTTTATATTTATCCTAGTTTCTAAAGGTGGAATTGAAAATTGTCTGCGCTCTCTTTTACTCGAGAACAATCGATAATCTGATAGAACACGATTAACATTCTCATATGAAAAAACATTCCATACATCTTGCTCTGCATCATAATATACTGGGTGATTATCTCTCATATATTGATACCACTTATACGGATTCCATAACTCTTCTTTTGTTTTCAGCTTTGAAATTTCATGAACTAAAATAACATTTTCAGGTGAATCCATAGTTCTTTCCTCCCTTTTCTTTTACAATAAAAGTGATAGGTCGGCAGTTCAAAGGTGTATAATCTAACATATGTTATTTTAACATATACAAAGCTGAAATCTTCAAATAGGAACTTGAGAAATATTATGAGGGGGATTTTTATGTATGTTGATATTTTACTACTGGCAGAATTAACGACTGGACCAAAACATGGATATGAAATAAAGAAAAATATCCAAAATCGTTTAGGTGAGAATTTTGAATTAAACCATAACATGCTTTATCCTGCTCTTCGGCGCTTTGAAGATATGGGTGCCATAACGAAAGAAATTCATGAGCAAGTTAGAAAACCAAATCGAAATATTTATGAAATAACAGAAACAGGTGAAGAGATATTTTATGAAATGCTAAGAGATTTCCCTGAAAAAATTGCGGTAAACAATGCTGAATTTCTTGTTCGTATCGCCTTGTTCGAAAAGCTTGATTACGAGGCAAGAAAAGAAATTTTAACTATGCGCCATGATGTTCTTCATAAGCAGCTTATATCTATCCAATCACTCGATGGTGTTGCCCCTTTTATTACAGAAGTTGTTGAATTTAGTAGATCGCGTATTGAACATGAACTAAATTGGATACTATCTCTCATGAAAAAAATATAAATATTTATAAAAACATGAATGAAAATGAGATTTATTATCAATAATATAATTAATAAAAGGGCAACCGTGATTTGGTTACCCTTATAAAAAAACTTACACTTCTGGACTAAAAGTTTTGCAATCTGTTTCTTCAGTTGTAGATGCTTGTTGCCCTTTATGACTTACTACATAAATTGCGTCTGCACTACATTTATTACCGTTAGCCCAAAATTTACAGTTGTTTACTTCACATAAAACGTCTTGTGCCATAGTATCACACCTCCTTGTTCTTTTATCATTAACAAAATTCGGAGGTATGATACTTTTTGTCATGCATTTTTTATTACCTTTTTAACTTTCTTAATGATCCTATATCCCCTCGTACAATAGCATCGATATTTTCGGTTATGTTCTCAATATCAAAATGCCACCATTGAATTTGCAATAGTTCTTCTATTATTGCATTTGAAAACCTCTCTTTTATTTTATTTGCAGGGTTTCCACCAACAATTGTATATGGTGCGACGTCTTTAGTCACAACAGATTTAGCTGCAATTATTGCACCATCTCCAATTTTTATTCCAGGCATAATAGTTGTATCCATACCAATCCAAACGTCATTTCCTATAACTGTATCTCCTTTATACGGTAAATCAGACAAATCAGGCGTGAATTTCTCCCAGCCATTCCCAAAGATATTAAAAGGATACGCCGAAAATCCATCCATCCGATGATTCGCTCCGTTCATAATAAAGGTAACTCCAGATGCAATACAACAAAACTTTCCAATAACGAGACGATCTCCGATAAATTCATAATGATATAATACTCGATTTTCTAATGTTTCCCCATGCTTCGCATCAAAATAAGAATAGTCACCAACAAGTATATTAGATTTCGTTATTGTATTTTTTATAAAATGAACGTTTTGATTTCCTTCAATTGGGTATTTAACATTTGGATTAGGATTCATGTTGCACAGCACTTCCTTTACCATTCATTTCACTTTCTACTTCTATTACTGGCTTTAAATTGTATATAGGTAAAATAAACAATAATCCAATAACAAATAATAGAGCTGTCCCCTCATACATCGTACTTAGTGAAAACAGCTCCTTTAGTGAACCAGCAATACTCATCGTTACTACCATTGAACCTGTGAATAGTGGACTTAAAATACCATTTACCCGTCCAATAAAATCCGTATCGCTATTTTGAATAATGAGAGTATTAATCCCTATTTGAATGCACGGCAAAGCTAATCCGCTAAAAAGTTGTGCAGTAAGTGTAACCCATAAATTTGTGGAATAGCCTATAATACCAATCCCAATTGCCTGGCCAAGCATACCTACAATTAACATCTTTTGCGGGGCAACGTTTTTCGCGAATACCATCGCTAAAGCTCCACCAACAATCATCCCCACACCATTTACTGTTAATAACCATTGTAAACTTTCTTTTGATAATCCTAGTTGTTCCGTCACAATAAATATTCCAAGCGGTTGAATAAGGCCTATACCAAGTCCAGCTGCCATAAAACATAAACCGAGCAAAGTTAATGCTTTTTTCTTTTTTACATATTTAATACCATCCACCATTTCTTGTAACAGACTGATTTCTGTCTTCCCTTCTTCATTTTCAAGATCTTTCGGAAGAAATAATAGTACAATTGCTGCAAGTAAAAATGCGATACCAGTTGTTATTATTGAAATGTAGATTCCAAAACCGTGAAAGATAAATGTTCCAAGAATCGGCCCTAATACCATAAATATTGCAAATATTGTTTGATATATTGACATCGCTAACTGAATTTGTTCTGTCGATAAATGCTGTTTAAACAATTTCATTCCAGATGGTTGGGAAAACTGTGAAAGGATTGCCGAAATGAGCGTAACAAAAAACACTATTTTCCACGTACCAAACATAAGAGTAATTAATACTGCGAACACTGATAAAGAACTTAAAGTTTCACACCATATCATTGTCCTTTTCGGCTTCCATCTATCTGCAAAAGTTCCACCTATAAAGGAGAAGATAAAAATTGGAGCAAACTCAGCAACTGAAATCATGGAAATAGCGAAAGCATCACCTTTCGTCATTTCCATAACATACAATAATACCGCAAAGTTCCGAACCCATATTCCAATTTGTAAAAATAATGCTGAAGCAAGAATACCTTGAACAAATCGATTTTTTAATACTTCTGATACCCCATGATTTTGTTTCGTTTCTACAGTCGTCGACATAAAAAAGCCTCCTATTTCGCATACTGAACAGGAGGCAGCACAAATCAGATAAAAAGACTATATATTCGCAGTGCGAAATTCATCCCTTTTCTATAAATGTACATACTAATCCTATTCAGAAGAATATTTCGTTTTTTAACGAAGATCTCTTACAAATAGAATTAGTTGATCATTGGGATGTCTTCACCCTTCCGTTTCGAATTTAAATAACACATACATACTCTATGTAAATCATATGTGATGTATGCATGTCTCAATATAACTATTCTAAAAAGATAATGGTAATTCCTCTAATGAACGCATTAAATAATTACCTTGCCATTTAATTTCTTCACGATTACCACTTATTTGTAGTCCAGGCATACGTTTTAGCAAAGTAGAAATAGCAATCTTTGCTTCTAACCTAGCAAGTGGAGCTCCTAGACAGAAATGGCTACCATGTCCGAAGGCAATGTGGCGGTTATTCTCTCGTGTAATATCGAATACTTCTGGATTTTCAAATACTGTTTCATCACGGTTTGCTGAAGCTAATGCAATAATAACCATGTCTCCTTTTTGGATTGTTTGGTCGTGAATTTGAATCGGCTCAGCCGCCCATCTTGCAGTTGTAATTTCAACTGGTGAGTAGTATCGTAAGCCTTCCTCTATAGCTGAATCAATTAGTTTTGGATTTTCTTTTAATAACTGTAACTGATCCGGATTTTCTAGAAGTGCTAATACCGTATTTGTAATTAAATTCACTGTCGTCTCGTGTCCAGCTACGATAAGTAACATAATCATTGAATATAGCTCCGGAGCACTAAGTTTATGTCCCTCGCTTTCCACAAGTATTAAAGCACTGACCAAATCTTCTTGAGGATCTTGTCGTTTTACATCAACTAAATATTGAAGATATGTAATAAATTCAGATAGTTGCTTTTCAGTATCTTTTATTTCTTCAGGTGTTACTGGGGAGGCAATGACAGCGTGCGACCAAATTCTAAACTTTGCTTGATCCTCTTTTGGAATACCGAGCATTTCACTTATTACATTGATCGGTAATGGAAACGCATAATCATCTACAAGATTTAATGTACCTTTTTGCTGTGCGCCGTTTATTAAATCATCCGCGATTTCCTGAATTCTTCCTTCTAATTGCGTAATCATCTTCGGGGTAAAAGCTTTTTGTACTAGAAATCGTAAACGATTATGGTTAGGGGGATCTGAACTTAACATATGCGTTGTTAAATGATCACTATTATCAAGAGAAAGATACATGTTCATTCTATTTTGAGAAAATACATTAGCTGGATCTTTTTTTAAGCGATTATCTTTTAAAAGTGGCAGAGCATCTTCATATCTAGTAATGAGCCATTCTTTACCAATCTCGACTTTATTAACAAATAAAATAGGTTGCACTTTTCGCGATTCTTTATAAATTTCGTATGCATCTTTTTTAAACTGAGCAGAAGCCAAATTAATGCCATCCTCTATTTTTCGGCCAACCTTGTTTTTCATGGACATTACATTCCCTCACTTTCAATTGTTTTTAAAAATCAACCCAACATTTGAATTATACTTCAGAAAAAACTAGAAAATTGTAAATTTTTAACCAAAATCTTACTTTGTATATTGAAAAATAAAAAAGTGAGAGAGTAAAATCATTCTACCCTCTCACTTCCTTCTATGCGAAGCACATAAAATTACTAATTTGTTGATATCGATAACTTACTTTACGGCGACGACCAGCTTGCCAAGTGTATCCTGATACTCCGCTTCTTCTTACTTCTGTCGGAAAGAACCATAAGTCTCTTCCGAATGGACCAGGACGATGCAAACGTAAATATCCCCATCTTCCTAGGCAGTTACACATCAATGATTTCATATTTCCTGCTTGCGCAGGAGCAGAGAATGTGGAAGGTAACGACGGAGCTTGTGACGGAGGTGGTGATGTTGGAGCATCTTCCGCATCATCTGGTCTATAATCTTCATGTTCAACATCTCTAACTTCATTTGTAGATTCATATCCATAGTTTTGTGGATTATAATACATCGCTTGATCATATGGGTAGTTTTGTTGGTTATACATAATAAAAAATCACCTTCTTTTCACTTATTACCTTTAACATTAATATGTGATATGGCATCTATAGGAAGCTTATATATAGCCCAAATTCAACTCAAAAAAGCTCGTATTTTGAAAAATACGAGCTTTTCATAAAGCGATATGTATTTATTATTTTCTCAACTTCACACTATAAAAACGCATTTCTTCTAGTGAACCTTCAAATTCAAATAATCCTTGTTTAATTAATTCTTTTAAGCGATACTCTAAAAACGTATCCCCAACTAATTGCTCCACAAGGCCAAGCGCTTCACCAATCACTCTCGGAGCTTTAAGGAACCCTTTGTCAGCACCCACTCTTTTCGCACAATCAATAATGAATTGATCAAAATGGTCTTCTTGTACAGAATGCACTTCATTATCGATCCAAACTCTTAAAAACTCTGTACGATTCGATAAATGATTCCATTCATTCTCAAGACCTATTCTGTTCTCTGTAGTTAAATAAGGTAATTCTACAAAGCTTTTTTGGAAAGTAGCTAAACTTTCAGGCGATAATTCTCCCGTTCCACGTATATCATACTCTTGGTTGGATATGTTTTTGTTCGCTTCAGATGTATTTATAACACGAATATTTTTCTTATCCTTTAATTGAGCAATTACAAAACAAAGGCCCACATGCTCATGGGCATTATTTGCCTTCCAAATTGTAATAGGCGTTTCATTAGGTATAGATTGTAGTTCTTCTAAAGTTTCCATAAATCTTGGTAAATATTCTTCTTCAAAATAACTATCATAAGCAGTTAAGTTGTTTAATAGCCATTGCAGCCTTGCTAGTTGCCCTTTATTCTTATGTAACATATGTATCGGTCCAATTGAAAAGAATTCAGAGAATGCAACAACACTCTCTTCATGTAGTTCTTCTTGATCTAACATATATTTTAAGCACCCAGCTGTTGAATCATCAAAAGCGATATGTACGTGTGTGCTTTCTTTTACATTCCTTTTATAAGATTTATTTCTCGTTAGTTGCTTAGGAATATCCATCAAGTGTTTAATTGTATCTTCACTATAGTTTTCTTCTAATAGATCTAACTGTATAAGAATACTTTGAAGTAATTGTTTTGCTTCATCCTCATACATTTCATCAACAACATTTTTAATTTTATCTATCATATAAATCCCTCAATTCATTACTAAAATAACGTAGATTATAGTGTATCATTTTAGTGTAGATGTTTTAAAGTTTTTTATAGATTATATCTATTTTAAAATTCATATTAGTACAGTGATATATTAACGGTAATTTTTATTTATTTTTAAAACGCTTTGTAAATCTTTTTATTTAAATGTATAATTATATAGAAAATAAAAATTATAGGAGCAAAATCTATGGAGAAAGTACTTATTAATTACAAACAATATTTAAAAAATTGGAGATATCTATTCATTTGTATATTGCCGGTAATTGGTTTACTATACACTTTCGATGTCATCTTTGAGCTACTGTTTCACCAAGAATTCTACTTGTCTAACTTAATATCTGCCATAATATTATTTTTAATATTTATTAATGTTAAAGATAAGTTTAAGATCTAAGATTAAAGAAATCTTTCGGATTTCTCTTTTACTTAACCTTGCTATGATTCAAATGCAATACTGTTTCTAGTTAGATCTTTATTATTGATTCATACTTTACGTAGAAGAAGAATTCGTAGTGATTTTTCTTAAATACACATGAGTACATGTCGATTTTATTGTAAGTGATATTTTGCTACTCCTCTTATTATTCTTATGAAGCTACACTTTTTACAAACTAAAAAGAGCACCCTTACAATTGGATGCCCTCATGTGATTAGAGGTTTTCTCTGAGTATTGAATAGAACACGAAGAACTTGTCCTATAACGTAATATATGCTTGTACCTTGTTAAAATGTGCATAAAAAAAGCACCCTCGCCCAGGTGCCAAAGAGATAGATACACATCGAGGTAACTAACATGCTAGAAAAGTTTTTTCTGTATCAACGTACTCTTGCTATTCTACATAATCACAAAAATCCTTTTCATATATTTAAAGTACAATTACTATATCATAAACAAAAAACACCCTGATGGATGTTTTTTATTTTACTCTCCTTAAACTTCCATAAATTAAGCTGGCACACCAATTTTTTCTACTACAGAAGAAATATTAGTAGGGTTAATCATTACATTTTCAATACAAACTAATTTATTTTCTAGTAACCCATTCTCTGTAGTAATAAGTTCTTCAAAATGATCTAAAGTCAACGATAATTTGTGCTCACTTCCGCCATTCATACAGACTTTTACATACTTCACATTTTGCTAGCTGCTCTTTTTATTGCTCTTTATCATTTCATTGAGATTAAATGACTAGAACAAGCCTACCTTATCATATGTATTAAAAAAAGATAAGGGACGTGACAACATTGGGCAACAAAAACACCCAATTTATTTTTCATACTGTACAAGGTTCGGCAATTAAAAAATTTGTAATTATCGACTTAATTACTGGTACAGGAATTTATTGGACTGTAAATTTTATATCTTCAAGTGCAATACTTGCAATTATTAGTTGTATTTTGGGAACCAAAAAAATAAAAGAAATGCAACAATCTTAGAACTCCAAACTAAAATCTAACCCAACAAAAAATGTGCACGTTTCTACTTGCAACCTTATTTTAGTTTTCAAATTGGTGTCTTATTCTAGAAATAATATCTTTTGAAGGTCAATGTTTGCACCCATATAAAGTGAAACTTTAATCAGTGGGGGGGCTTCATCCCCCACTGATTATTAGTTGAACCAATCGGGCTTTTAAGGGCAGCTGATCTCCCACCTAACTTCTTTGCTTTACAATCGAATTTTGAGGTGGGAGTCTTACTGCCCGTTAA
>NZ_LDUK01000083.1:0-4319 GCF_001043575.1 Bacillus sp. LK2 | reverse complement strand
ATAACAAAAGTGGAGATATAGGGATATATCTATATTATAAAGAAAGTTATAGTAGTGATATGCTGTACATACAATAGAATCAGTAATTTTTCAAACGCTCCCCTATGCCTCCATTTCTAATAACAAAAGTGGAGATATAGGGAAATATCTAATTATAGAAATAGGGATATATCTATATTACAAAGAAAGTTATAGTAGTGATATGCTGTACATACAATAGAATCAGTAATTTTTCAAACGCTCCCTATGCCTCCATTTCTAATAACAAAAGTGGAGATATAGAGAAATATCTAATTATAGAAATAGGGATATATCTATATTACAAAGAAAGTTATAGTAGTGATATGCTGTACATACAATAGAATCAGTAATTTTTCAAACGCTCCCCTATGCCTCCATTTCTAATAACAAAAGTGGAGATATAGAGAAATATCTAATTATAGAAATAGGGATATATCTATATCTATCTGAATATACTCTGTACCTTTTTTGATTCTTCCATCTTGAAAATAATCAGGGTTAGGATTTTTTTGATAAATACGTGTATTCGATTTGATACGTGAGATATAATAAGCTTTTTTATATTGTATATGTTGAAGATCTTTCAAATGAAAATAATCTAAACCTCGGATACATAAATCATTCGATGTTACAGTTGGGACACACAGAGAGCCGTGAGTGCGATCATGTTGTTTACCTGGACCTGTATGAATATGTAGGAACTGTCTACTTAACAAATCATATTCAAGTTGAATCTTTACTCCCGCTGTATGGCTGCATCCTCCTGCACCTGGATAAAACGATGAAAATACATCAGGGAGTTGAAATGCAGTAGAATCTAAAATACGAATACGCTTGAAAACAGAAGGGTATGGAGAAAAAAACGGCATAGATGTGGCCAATTTTTTGCTTAGTAGTTCGGCTAGTAGGTGTTGTAAAAGTAGGACGGCGCTTTATTAAACCGTTGATTCAGTCCCTCAGGACTGATGAGTACTTCTGTTGATGCTTCTAAACAGCTAGATAACTGAGTTAAAGAAGTCATAGCTACATTTTGGCTCACCCATACACATAAAGCCACTAAATCTTTTGCTCGGTACTTACTGGTTCGTTTTACAAAACCAACAACTCCAGTAAGACCCCGTAAGGTATTTGGAGATAAAAAACTCTGAATCTCTTGAGCAAATAGTTGTAACTCGTTAGATACAGAAATAGACATAAAAAAACGCCATCCTTTCCTACAACTCTATAGAAAGAATAGCGTATTTTTTCATTTAAAGTATTATATTATGATGACATTTTATTCAACCTTTCCTGAGATTGAATATTGGTTCTAACAAACAGTCCAGTGTATAAGAGGAATGTCCCCATTATTGCAATGATACCAATGTAAACGGACATCATCGTAGGAACCAAAAATGCACCAATGATAATAGTCATTCTTGCAGTTAGATCCGCGCCAATATATGCTAGACCTGCAAAAGCTGAATACGACCCTCTTTTATCAGCCGGAATCATATTAGCTTGTTCTGCATTTCTGATTGGGGAGTAGACAAGTTCACCAACAGTGGCAATGAAACTAAAAATAATCAGTACGTACCAAGTGTTTGCAGATGTTACTGTCATATAGCCTACACCATAGAGCACAAGACCTAAAAGTAACGCTTTTTTTCCACTTAGACAATCTGTAAATTTATTTACAATAAACGTTAAACATACTACTAAAAGCATATTTTCTATGTTAAGAATACTTAGCATCCTCACTCCTACTATTTCAAAGTTCCCAATGCTTATTGGATTAAATGTTTCTGAAAGTCGTACACCAACATAACTGTTTAAAGAAAACTCTGCCGCAAATATGCAGGTAGACCCTATTACAACTCTTAAAAATGCTCTATCTTGAATAGCAACTTTATAGTTTTGAATTAGATCAAGTACTATATTTCCATGTCTTTTTTCTAAGCACTCTTTAACTTCTGCAACTAGCCAAATTTTATAAGCAATCGGCAATGTAGCAGAAACAAAAGTCAGTAATATAAACAACTCTTTTTGGTGATTAATGTATAAAAAACCACCTAATGCTGCACCAATTGCCATAGAAAGATTCATAAGCCAATAGTCAATTGTATAAACAGCCTTTCGATTTTCTGGCGTAGTTGAGTCTATAATGATAGCTTGCATGGATGGGCGCCCAAGACTACTAGATATTATAAAACCTACATAAGCAATTGCAAATAACCAAATCATCTTATCTGTAGGAAATAAGCTTAAAGTCATGAATAAAAACATCAAAGTACTAGAAAAAGAAGTTAACAATAAAATTTTCTTTCGTTGAAAGCGATCTGAAATGTAACCTCCAATTAAATTTGAAAAAAAGCTTAAAATAACCGTTAAGATTAAAAATAACCCGGCCCATACTTTATTTATTTCTTGAGCAAAAAACAATGCCATGAAAGGCATTACTGCTGATGTAACAGCACGATTAAAAAACGATGTAATTAAGCGTACTTTTATATTTTGTTCAAAGTCTTTCCAATTCATCGTATCTCCTCCTTTTGTCTAATGTTATATTAAACTAGACTTATCAAACTAAAAATGGACATATTCAGAAAAACATGTCCACTTATAAAAGGAGATAGAAAAATGGATAAAAATTTACTGAATCTATGGCAATCATTTTCTTCAGGAAATATAAAAATACAAGATCTAGCAGATTTTTTAAATTTAAGTACAAAGCAAACAGTACGTTACTTACATAAATGGATGGATGAAGGTTGGCTGACTTTCACTTCTGGAAAAGGCAGAGGAAATTCCTCCTCTCTTCAATGGTTGAAAAATATAGAACAAATCTATGAGTCACAAGTAATGGAAATTATGGATCAACAGCCTGTTGAAAAAAGCAGTAAATATTTACTATATAATTGGTCTCCAAACAGTAAACTACGCTTGATGACTAAATTTCATTCAAAATTTGGCTATGTACATAATTCGGATGATAAATTAATTATTCCTAGAAGAAAGCCCTTTTTAACAACACACCCGCTCGAGGCTGCCGATGTACATAGTGCACATATTGTCGCGAACGTTTTCAATCGACTTGTTTATATGGATGAAAAGGGGAACATATTCCCTGAAATAGCTCACAGTTGGGATTTAACTCAATCTAGGCTTAGACTATATTTAAAAAAGTCTATAAAATTTCATGATGGATCCATCTTAACAGCGGCTGACGTGAAACTATGTCTCTCAAAACTACGTAGTCATAAATACTATAAAGACTTATGGGCACCCATAGAAAAAATAGAGATTGTATCACCATTAATTATTGATATACATTATCCAGATAGTTGTAGTTATTGTTTACAAATGTTATGCATGATAAATACAAGCATTTATAAAGAAAATAACGGCCAAATCATAGGAACCGGTGGTTTTTATATAGGAGAGAATAACCAGGAGAAAACATCATTGATAGCATTTCATGATTATTTTCAAGAAAGACCTTTGCTAGATACAGTAGAATTCATCCAGGTCCCTCTAGAATTTGATAATATTTATCAATCTTCCAAACACCATAAAAGTAATTCTACCTTTCAAGTAGAAAGGAATTCAGGTTTCGGTGTTATAATTATGAATGCTTGGCGTAATTCGTCAATTCAACACATAGATGTTCGTAATTACTTACATTCTATTATCGCTAACAATATGAATCATATTCATGAATATGATTCTCAAAAAATCCCAAATATTAAAAGCTGTTTGAAAGACATAGATCATCAAGTCAATATTCCAAAAAGAAGACGTCCCGAATTTAAAGAACCACTTATTATAAAAGCCACTCAGTATACAGAAGCGACAACAAAATGGTTAATTAATATCTTAGAAAAAGAAAATATACCTTTTCAAGTTAAATGGGTTCCATTTGAAAACTATCTTAGGGATGAAAAACTTAATGAACAAGTCGATCTCTTTATCCATGGTGAAGTATTTGAGATGAATCAAGAGATATCATTTTATTATTTTTTAACAGCTAGATATTCACCATTGGCTAAGGTTTTAAAAACAAATAAATCATTAAAAAAACAACTTTCTAAATACAAACATACACATTTTGAGGAGTGGGCTTCATTAAATAAGAATCTTGAAAAAGAACTGATAGAATCCTCTATTATGATTCCCTTATACTATGATACACGTCAGATTCCTTTTTCATCAGATTTAACGAATATTAAGATGAAATATTTTGGATATGTGGATTTTTCTCAACTTTGGATAAGACCTTTAATGTGAACTACTCACCACTTAGCAAAGCTTGAAGTGGG
>NZ_LDUK01000082.1:0-4582 GCF_001043575.1 Bacillus sp. LK2 | reverse complement strand
AATCCTTAAGTTGATGGATGTGTGATGCTACCCCATTGCCATCAAGTTAAGGTTTTGAAGTACTCACCTAACGTAAAATTTTTATCCATCTACAAACATTTATAACAATTCCGTTCATTTTTTAGTTTTGGGTAACAACGAATTTCTTAAGTTAATGGGCATGTAGCGGGACCCCTAGTTGGAAACAAAAGTAAGGGTATGACCAGTTTTCATGTATTATCTTGGCCTTACCCCATATGGACAAATTCATTGAGTAAGTTAATGAATGCGCTTTCGATAAATGTGATGTATGATATAATATACGGACGGAGATCCAACACTCATATTATTAAAATTAAAGTGGTTATCAAGTCGGAGGAAGGCACCTTATGGTGTCTTTTCTTTATAAAAAAAGACGTATAAAGCGCCTACTATGTAATGATTATAAAGATGTTTAATTCTTTGAACAATTACTGAATAATAACTCCTAGAAATAACAATAAAACCTTTTAATAACCCAATCATTATGCAACAATCACGCGCGTTTGTTTAATTGTTAGAAACCTTCTACCAATACATTCATTTATCATAGAAGGTAAACGAACCAGATGCTTACGACAATAAACCAAATGTTGATTGACAACAGGAACACTCGCTCACAAATCCCAAAGATAAATCGCAACGGCTTGAACATCGTTACAACAACAGCACCAAGCGAGATAGAAGAAATCATGGTTATGATGTGAAAAAATGGTTCTAGATTTTTAAATCCTTCCAGTAATTTCAAATGACTTCCTCCACGATCAATGACCATATAGGAAAAAGTGAACGCAAGAATAGCAAATAAGTAATGGAATTTTCCTCGAACCGTAAGTTTTTCTCCTTCTAGGTCAGTTGGAAAGAATAACATAAGGCTACGGGAGATGACCATTAAAATGATTAAAATCGGAATAGACGCGGATATGGTGAAGCGATCTTTTACATTCAACATCACGATAGAAAGCGACAATGCCCCTAAATTGCTGAGCCAAGCGTAAATTATAAATAATTTTTTTGTAGCACCTACACCGTAATCACTTACAGCATGTCGAATAGGATGATAGCCTGTTTTCTTAAAGTGAAGTATGAGAAAAAAAATAAAATAACCCCAAAAGAGCAATACGGCCACAATCGATAGGATTTTCTCGATGGACAATTTCAGACCTCCCAAAGTTCATCAGATTCAGTTCTCTAACAGTTCCTTCCCCGTTTGTTGAATAGCATATCGACAATTTAATTTTAAATGACTTCATTATTTTTTAAACAATTATATTATGATTTAAACGACTTTATTATTGCCGAAATACATAACCGTCATAAAGGCCCCAAAAAAGAAAAAATTTTAGGTACTCTTTCTCTAAAAAATGAATAGTCATGTTCAGCATCCATAATAATTGCAAACTCTGTACTTGTTACTTTCTCCTTTAAAATATCATAGATACTTTTATTCGAAGCTAAAAACT
Organism: Bacillus sp. LK2; assembly: GCF_001043575.1. NCBI lineage: Bacteria > Bacillati > Bacillota > Bacilli > Caryophanales > Bacillaceae > Bacillus > Bacillus sp. LK2. The sequence goes on along the minus strand of NZ_LDUK01000082.1, from coordinate 3,101 downwards.
CCTTATTTATGATTTCTTCACTTCCAGATTCCTTATCTCCGCAGTCTAAGTAAATCCTTTTAATTAAAGACAAATCAGAATTCTTTATTAGTTTTTCAATTCCTTCTTGGTTACGGTAAAAAGCAGAGGATAATACTGATATATTTTTGAATACTTGAGGATACCGACACATAGCATATGTGGTAATAAGTCCCCCTAAAGAGATACCCGCCATTGCGGTATTGCCCTTTAACGTACGGTATTTATTGTCTATAAATGGTTTTAGTTCATTTACGATAAAGTCGACATACTCTATCCCTTTTCCGCCAGATGTACTAACGTGTCCTAATATTTTTTTGCTATATTCCCCGTTTATCCAAGGACAATATTCGTTTATCCGGTCTTTAGTATTTTGATCTATTCCGACAACAATAACTTCTAATCTATTTTCATCTAAGTAGTTTTCGAGTTCTAAAGATGTGCCGCCAATTGCATCGTCATCATTAAAAATATTTTGTCCATCGTGCATATATAAGACGGGATATTTTTTTCTTCCCTCATTGTAATTCTTAGGTAGATATACTCTAATTAGCCTATCTTGTTTGAAGGAAGTCATATATACAGGAAATATTTCTAACAAGAAAACCCCTCCTTTGCTATTGATAATGTCAGTTTATCATTGATTTACTCTAACGGTTTCTTGGAGTTTTTCCATCAATTCTTAATAAATATTATTATATCGTTTTTATATTATTCTGAATATTTTCTTTAGGAAAGATTTAATTTCTTAAGTTGATGGATGTGTGATGCTACCCCACTAAGATTAATTATTTATGTCCCTTGTTTTTTAAAATTGTTCTTTTAGCTTTTTTAATTATTCTACTAGTTGATTTTATATCAATATCCTTTGTCCATTCTTCACACAGGTTTATTACCCAAACTGGTTTGGTTTTACTTGCATCATTCAGCCAATTTCCAACTGAATCTTGAACATATTTTGATGGATCTGATTTAAGTAGATTAAGAATTGGAAGTGCTTTTTCGGGTTCTTGTTTTAGTATTTCAATATGCTTACTCCATACCCCCCGAGGACGAATAGATTCTACAGAGAACCTGCGAATATTCTCATCTTCGCTTTTTGCCCAGTCTACTAACAATTCCACGCTTTCCTCTATATTTTGTGAAAGGTCTTCTCTAATAGACATCCAAGCTATTTCTCGAACACCAAAATGATGATCTGCTGCAAATGGGCGAATGTACTCTAATCTTTCTTTTAATGTGCTATTTGGTTTTTTGTTCATAAACGCTGCCCAACATCGTACACTATCTGAGGTGTGATTAGAGAATTTTAATAATAAGTCTGCCTTTTTCCTTTCATTCTCTTTGAATATGACTTTATCCAATAAAATCCCTGTCATTCTTATGACTTTTATTCCAGTTTCAACGTTCTGTTTTTCCAATTCAGCTATCACAAATTCTAAACTATCTTTGATCCCTATTGAAGGCAAGACATTTTTAAGTAATTCAATATGATTTATGGCTAGCCATTCTGTTAAATTAACACTTTCTATTTTCCCTTGATTTAGAAATTGTAATACTTCATTTGGGATTTCACTTACTTTTTTAGCTCCTTTTCTGTTTAAGATACCGTCTGTTTCTTTCACTATCATTTAATCCCCTCCTTGCAATACTTTCTTCAAATGATTCTACAGAAAGAATAGCGTATTTTTTCATTTTAGGGGGCATTTCTTTTTATTAGCTTGATACCGATGTGACGATACCCCTTTATTGTTTTTCAGACTTCGCTTGTTCTAGAATGTATGCTTCTTCTTGTTCCGGTGTCGCTAATTCGTATGCTTTACCAGTGCTGTTATTGTCCAATTCCCATAATAAATTATGCTCCTCAACCGATTGAGAGAAATCGCCTTCATACCAACGAACCAAAATCTTGAGGTACTGTTCTTTATGTTGTAAGGTTCCACTATTACTTTCATCAATCGCTCGACGTACTTTTTCGATGTTTTCTGGAGTCATTTTGATAAATCCTTGCTTTTCATGAGATAATACTTTTTGATGAGTCATTTTGTGCATTGCATTGATTATATGACGATCAGAATTGAGGTCAAGTATTACCTCTTCCCCTTTAATTCTCTCAGTCTGCTTTTCCTTAACGTCTGAACCTGCATACGTACTGACTTTGTAACCAGTAAAAATACCAACTGCTATAGCAATAACTAAGGTTGATGTGATTTTAATCCACTTTTTCAAACCTCTTCCCCCCTTTTTATTGAAGTGTACCATAAAAGAAGAACTGTATACCCATATCTATCTGTGAGGTCTACATAACGCATCATTATCAGTAGTCGTATCTAGAAACCTAAAAAAGTCCCTTTAGATCTTCTAAAGAGACTTTTCATTCACATAATCCTATCTATAGTTAAACAAATAAGATTGAATAAATCTATTTTTTCTTGTTTTATTTAATAAATTGTTTAGGCATTTCTTTAACGTGCTTATCATCATCACGCCAATCATAGGTTTCTTTCTGTGAAATATCTAAAGTTTGATCTCCAATTCTAACACTATTCTTATTTACCCATTCAATATATGGATCCGTATCTGGATAGTTCCAATATATATTTTTCTTTGAATCTGTATCAAGGTTAACTAATTCACCCCTAACAGCATCCGCACTTAATGATCCCGCATTATGAAAATAAGTCTTAATGAGATATCTTCCATCTGGAGATTTCACTGTTCGAATTAATTCACCTTTTGGAACACCTTGCAAACTAAAAAAATTCCAATATCCAAATCCAATTATAATTACTAACATAGAAAGTATAGTTATTAATACTTTTCTTTTTGTTTTTTTAACTTTACCTTTTGTATTTATATTACTCACTCATTCAACTCCAGTCCATAGAATATAAACCATATTATACCATTAAATAAATGATTTAATATACTCGAAAATAAAAATCATACCTTAATAGTTTTTATAAAAAGGGCATATTTCACATAATTCTCGTTATCAGTAGTTAATAATGAATAGAATTTTCATTCTGGGGGTACTATCAAATTTTAGCTTGATGGGCATGTGGTGCTACCCCACACCCATC
>NZ_LDUK01000081.1:0-13581 GCF_001043575.1 Bacillus sp. LK2 | reverse complement strand
ATTAACGCAAGTATCAATCTAAAGGATGAAGCGATAAGGCTTCTAACCGCAAGGACTGCGGAGATAGCCTAATAAATTAGAGTTCGATAGAACTCTTTACTTAGGAATCCCCCACTTCTAAACGAAGTGAAAGTGGGGGTAGTTCAAACAATCCTTTTGTAAATAATTTCCAACACCAATATGATACGTGTAATTGTTAGAATTTTTTCGAAATTCGACCACGGAAAACGTTTATATCTCTTAGCTTATTAAACTCGTTTTCGTTTTTTTATAAATTAAGAAAAGCTCAAATCCTTATGTACCAATGGATTTGAGCTTTTTATTTTATAGGAATACTCGTTACAACAAGTTGCCATTAGGATAGTGTATCAGCAACTTGTAGCTATTACTATGAATGCTAAATTCCTCAAAATTATTCCATATTTTTTGATTCTCTTTATATTATTCTATGCCTTGTTTCAAATTATAATTCCATATTTATGAACAAACGTTTAGATTTATGGAAATTTGGACAAGTTATTATTACCATAATTTTAATTAGGAGGAATTCCCATGTTTGGGTTAGGAAAAAAGAGAACTCCATTTGGTGACTATTTAGATCGTAGAGGGATTAAACAACAATGGTTAGTGCAACGAACTGGATTAAGTAAATCTTTAATAAGTGATTTAGCAAATAGAAAGGATCGTGTTCCCACTTTAACATCCGCAACTAAAATCATTAAAACACTAAGAAAATTTGATAAACGCATTGATTATCATGATTTTTGGGACATCAATATTTAAGACTCCTAGAATATGTGGTCCATCACGAATGTTCTCATAAATACATTTTGCTTCATAGCATATTGCTCTAATTTAGATTGCCGATAGTCTGACAGTGTAAAAAAGATAACCACTGGAACAATAGCATTCTGTCTTTTATAGATATCTGTTATATGGCCATATAACTGTATTTTATGTTCGTTTGCCTTCATATGTTGCATGCGATCTATCTCAACAAAGTGGGGGACTTTATCTTCAAAATAGGTTGCATCTGGGATAATTTGATATCGCTGACCCTTGATTGAAAATTCTATAGGTCTTTCTGTTTTCCACTCTGGGAATCCTAGCCACATCCAGGATTCGTTTCTCATTAATATGTGCTGTAATTGACTATTTTTCTTTACTGTCTTTGTGATTCCTAATAAATCACGTCCTTTTTTATTTAAATAATATACATGTTCACGAGCTATTTTTGTGATATGACAATATGGAGTCAGATCCTTTAATACACGATTTGCATTCCGAATACTTCCTAAACAGTGAATGGCTTGTAATTGCCTCCTAGTTAAAAAATCCAACTTACTCAAAGTGGATAAAATCTCGATTTGTCTTGCTTTCTGTTTGAGTGTTTGATGCCTCATTTTGTTTCACCACCCTATATTTCTTTAATAAATTCCACATCTCTTTATCCTCCAAATAAGGTACTTGGATTTCTTCTGTACGATCAGTTTTAAATAATGCTCTTCCTGGAAGAGAAGGTAAATCCTCAAGCCCTGGTTCATCTAAAGCAACTTGTGAAGCAACCGATGTTGGTAATCGAAAACCTAGCTTTGCATCAGCATTTTGTTTAATTTGCCTTGGCAATGTGTCAGAGGTTGGATATTGGGTACAAAATATAAGCCGGAATCCTAAACCACCTCCGATTCTTGCGATTTCAGATAACATCTCCTGGCACATAAATAATAAATCCCGTTGTTTTTTAGGTAAACCTTGTGTCGGACAAAGATTCGCTCCCTCATCTACTATGATGAAACATCGCTCTTTTATGGATGTATCTATGATATTAGTAAAGTAGGACTTCTTCATTACTTCGATTTGTTTAACCATTTTCTCACGTACTTTATCCAACATTTCTAACGCCTGTTTTGGATTTTCAGCTACTTCTACAACTTGAGATAGCTCTTTGTAAGGACTAAATTCTAGCCCTTCTTTCAGATCAATAATAAAAAACTTCACGTGTTGAGATTGTTGCAAAATTAAACTAGTCATCACATTTTTTAAGAATACTGTCTTTCCAAAACGAGTCATTCCACTTACACACATATGCGGCGTTTTCTCGAAATCATGATATACGTATTTATCTAACGCTTTCCCCACCATAACTCTCCATGTATGCTCTTTTAATAGATCCTTAGACCAATTCCACATTTCAGGTATTCGTTGGCTAAATACTCGAATATGAAGCTCTCTTTGGTGAAACGATATTTTAACAGGTTTATATAGGCCTTCTTCTAATACTTCAGCTAACTTTTGGATAAGTTGACTAGGTACACCAAGTGGTAACTTGTAAACATAATTCATACTTATATCATCTTTAATTTCTTTTATAAAAATGGGGTATTGTAATTCACCTTTATGTTGAACACATATCTTTGCAATTTCAAAAAACGTTGCAATTTTTTTCTTATCACTCATTCCATTACTTTGATAAAAATAAGCTACAGTTATAAAGGTTGCTGGAATTAATAAAAGCGACAACATTCCCTCCATACCTCCTTAAGGTAGTTGAGCCTGTATGGAAGCTTAGAAAAAACTGTTTAAGGTGCACTGTTATAATCACTTTCAACTACCAGATGTAATACTAACGTAGAAACACATCTAGTATATCCATTAGAACGTACCAAACACTCCCAATCAACAAGCATTTAAGACCCGCACGTAGCAACCAACCTGGAAGATAAAGACCTTTCTTCTTCAGCATTTTTATTCCTAAAATTGAAGCTCCTGTCAAGCCATATACAATACCTAGTTCTCCAATGATTGTCATATTAACCCCATCCTTTTGGTTTAATGGACAAATTCCCTTTACCATCTTTAAAAAGTTGATATTCATCTAATAGCTCATTCCAGGAGACAGTCTGTTCATTACCATATAGATCCTCTTCGATTTTTTGACTTAAATAATAATAACCTCGGTATTGCCGATCCAGGTATACTTCATGTCTCAGCATGTGCTCTCGTATTGCACAAATGTTATCTTCCTTCTTGGTTCCTTTGTACATTTGCCTGAGTGTTTCTGAAGAGTAGAGATACGGAGTGCTGTATAACATTTGATATTGGTTCATATTCTCACCATCCATATAGATTTCTAGTTACACTAAATACATATGATGGTGATCCGAATTTTTGAAGTTGTCCCTTAAAAAAGCACAAAAATACACTGTATCAAGGTTTATTTGGAATGCGTATTTTTAGAAACAAATAAACAAAATATCAAGCATGTAGGCAACAAGAACGAAAGTTCATGAAATGCCCAACCTTAGCTTGATGGGCATGTATAGTGACCCCTTCTAGTGAAGGTCCTTGCGTGAACCTACTTACACATGTCTTTACGAACGCAAAAGAACAGACTATTGAAATAGTCCGTTCTTAGGTAAACGATATAATTTTAGAGTTTTTACACTAGAACCAATTGTTTATGAATCGTAGTGCTAGTCCATTTATTATTTCCAAACCCATTCAGCATGATCAATAAATGGGGTCAGATTATGTTGATATTTCGTATAAATAATATCATTACATTAATTTTCTTTCGGAAGCACAATTCTTTTATACAATTGAACTGTAATAAAGTAATAAATCGAGTAAATCACTACGAAAATAACAATTGGTAACCAAATACGAAAATATGGATCAATCAAAATGACTCCGAACATGTTCATACCAACTAATACATGAACAATGCCAACAATTGCTGGGACTAAGAACACAAAGAATAACTCCTTATAAATCGATTGTGTTAATAATTCTCGGCGTACACCGATTTTACGAAGCATTTGATAACGTGTGCAATCTTTGGATGCACCAGACAAAATTTTAAACATCAGGCAACTTGCCATCATTGCTAAGTACGCAATTCCGACGAAAAAGCCCATGAACATTAATCCACTGAACATACCATGAATAGAATTATACATTCGATATTTACTCTTCAGTTCTTCAGGTTTTATACTTGTATATTTCGCTAACTGTAATTCGTCAAGTTGTTTCCATTCTTTTAAATGTGATTTAAAATCATCTGTTTTCCCAATAAACACAGTACTTTCTCGGCCCTTTATACTATGATACATGTTTTTGTCTACAATTTTTATTTCATGATCAGGATACATATAATATGGCTGGATTGTCTGGAACGCTTCACCCCATTGTTGCGGTGACTTCTTCACGTTTTCACCAATTGGCAGCTCTTCTGATACTCTCTTTGTTTTCCCATAATCTTCTCTATCACTTCCATTTTTTGCTACTAAAGGACGATTTTTCTCTAAATCATCTTTTAAATAGTAAATAGACTGACCATCTATTTTGTAATGATATTCAAGCTTCTCTGTAAATAAGATAGTATTCAAAATTTTCTTTTCTTCAGCTGTTGGATTATGAACAACTGAATCGTAAATTGTAATACCATTAACCATTGTTATTACGTTGTTTTTAAATGCCATACCACTAGCAATCCCGCCAACTCCAAGGGCCACTAACATTGCTACTGTTGCAAGCACATTTGCTAGGCTATTCATACGGAAATTCAATTGTGCAAAAGTAAAAGCATTCAGGCCTTTTTCACTACGTTTTTTATTACTTTTTAACTTGTTAATCATAACTGGGAGAAGTGATCCAAATAGAATGTAAGTACCAAAGGTTGCTGTGGTCAATCCAATGGCCATTAATCCAATAGCAGCCATTCCCGCTCTTGGAATATAGATCAGTGATGCATAACCAATACCTAACAAAATTAAGCCAAGGAATGCAACTACAACAGTCATTTTTCCTTTTACCGCGACCCGTTCTGTTTGTGCATCTGCATGTACAAGTTGTAATACGGAAAAACGTACTAATTTTATACTACTCATAATTGCTGATAGTACAAATAGTACAAAGAAGAATATGCATGTAACTGTTATAGATGGAATATAAAATGCTTGATATCCTTCACCAGGAAATTCCAACTGTTTCATTAGTAATTGTCCGATACCTTCTGCCAGTCCTACACCAATTGTAATCCCCATCACAAGAGAGACCGTACCTAATATAATTGTTTCAAGAAACATTAGGAATGTAACTGTATGCTTTTTTGCTCCTAACATCATATACATACCAAACTCTTTTTGACGAAGAGATAATAAGAAAGAGTTTGCATATAAAATATAGAAAAATGTGATAACCGCTAACAAAAAGGAACCAATTTTAAATACAGACACAATATCCCCAATAGTAGAGTTAGATTCAAGGAACGTTTTATTGGATGCTAGCGTTTGAAACATATAAAAAGTTGAAATAGAGACAATAAGACCAACAAGTAAAACAATGTAATCTTGCAACTTACTTTTTAGGCCTGACATAGAAAGCTTAAATAACATGATTGAACTTCCTTCCTTACGCTTTTTGTGTGCCTAAGTTTGCAAGCACGTCTAAAATTTCTTTATAGAATTCTTCACGGGTACCACCGCGATGAATTTCTTTATATAACTCACCATCTTGAATGAATAAAATACGCTGACAGTAACTTGCGCTGTAAGGATCATGCGTAACCATCATAATGGATACACCTTGCTCTTTATTTAAGCTTGTCATGGCATCAAGTAAACTCGTTGCATTTTTAGAATCAAGAGCTCCTGTTGGCTCGTCCCCTAAAATAATTGCTGGTTCATGAACTAACGCACGTGCTGCTGCCGAACGTTGCTTTTGTCCACCAGATACTTCAGATGGATACTTTTGAAGTATTTCTGAGATTCCTAACATACCCGCTACTTTCTCGACTTTGGGTCCAATATTACGTGATGGAACACCTTGAAGAGATAGTGGAAGTGCGATATTTTCATAAATAGACAGGTTTTCTAATAAGTTGAAATCCTGGAAGATGAATCCTAATTTTTGTGAACGGAAATCAGAAAGCTCACCTTGCTTCATTTTCGTAATATCCGTTCCTGCAATTTCAACAACGCCGCCTGTCGCTTTATCAAGAGTTGAAATTACATTTAATAATGTTGTTTTACCAGAACCAGATGGCCCCATAATACCTACAAACTCCCCCTCTTGAATTGAGAATGATACACCTTTTAACGCATGTGATTGATTCTCACCTTTTTTACCGTACAATTTTTGAATGTTTTTTACATCTACAACTGGTTTTATCATATATATCCTCCTACGTTTGTTTTTTTATTTCTTTAAAATATGATGCTATTCTTATTTGCTTTTAACAAAATAGTCATGTTGCATCCATCTTTTCCATGAGACTGTCACGATGTATCCACTTGAGAGCTGCAAAGAAAATTTTCTTTTTTTAATTTCTCCACTCTCCTCATCGCTTTGAATACATACATGATAAGCTATGAAAATTAGGAAACACCCCGTAAAATCCTTAAGAATTCTTAAGTTTTATAAAAAAAAGGCTTATGGAACCTGTAATTCCATAAGCCTTTCTATTTGATTGGATGTTCAACAATAAAGGACATCCAGCCGTCTTTATATTCTGCATGTATATTACCATTATGAAGTTCAACAATTCTTTTTGAGATAGCAAGTCCCAGTCCATTTCCTTGATCATTTTTTCTTGCCTTATCACCCCTAAAAAATCTTTCAAACAATTTATTAGGATCGCTAACAGGCGGCTTCTCGACTTTATTTGATACTTTCAAAATTGCTTTGTTACCTATTAGTTCAAGACATACGGATAATTCGGATGGTTTCATGCTGTACTTTATCGCATTCATAAACAGATTTTCATAAACACGTACCATTTTTTCTACATCTATGAAGATAGGTATTGTTTCTTCCGTGATTGATTTTTGAACGATTAAACTTTCCTTTTCAAATATAGGAATGTATTCTCCAACTATTTGTTCTAACAAACCTGATAAATCAACTTCATTAAAGTTTAACTTAGTATCGATGCCTGATAAACGGGTATACTCAAATAGTTCATCTATTAGATATTTCAATCTCTGTGATTTTAAATATGTGGTTTCGAGATACTCCTGTAATTGTGTTTTACTGTCGTATTGCCCTCTTTTTAATAAATCTATATAGCCGATAATAGATGTCAACGGAGTGCGTAAGTCATGAGATACGTTAGTTATGAGTTCATTTTTTGTACGTTCTAATCGTCTTTCCTGTTCAAATGTATTTTCCAATTCCATGGACATATAGTTGATATTTTGAGCAAGTTGGGTCAATTCGTCCTTCCCCATAATCCCAATTGTCAAACCCAGTTTTCCATTGGCAATATCATTCACATTATCAGAAATGAGCTTCAAATATGCTATTTTCTTTCGAACCAATATCAAAAAAATTACTATAAAGTTAAAAATTGCGAACGAGAATAAGAATAACAATGATAAATTGAATTCAAACATACCAAAATCTTCGTGTTTTTTAAATAATGGATCTATGACGAATAGCAACATAAGGATTGTTAAACCAAACGCAACAAAAAAACTAACTGCAACAGCAACAAGAAGTTTTATAATGATCTTATTTCTAAAACTAACATTCTTCATATTTTATATCCAATTCCCCAAACAGTTTTAATATAAATAGGATGTTTAGAATCCTCTTCAATTTTGTCTCTTATTTTTGTAATATGCACCATGACGGTATTGTCTGATTTATAAAAAACCTCTTTCCAAACTGCTTCATATATTTTTGCCACACTGAGGACAATTCCTTTGTTACGAGCAAGTAGTTCGAGTATATCAAACTCTTTTGGAGTTAGCCTTGTTTCCATTCCCCTTACCCATACTTGACGTGTATCTGTATTCACGGTTAAATCACCAATTTCTAGGATGCTTTTATTATGATCTATTGACGTATTGTATTTTTTAAACCTTCTTAATTGGGATTTTACCCTTGCGATTAACTCCAACGGGTTAAACGGTTTTGATAAATAATCATCGGCACCAGAGGCTAGACCCTGAATTTTGTCTATATCCTCTGATTTTGCAGATAGCATAATGATAGGCATATTGCGGTCTTCCCTAATCTTCATACACGCTTCAATACCATCCATATTAGGCATCATAATATCTAATATTATAAGATCAAACTCCTTTTCTTCTAACAGTTGTAAAGCTTCAATAGCATCTTCTGCCTTTTGAGTTTTCAGGCCTTCATTTTCCAAATAAACAGAAATAAGATTTCTAATCTCTTTATCATCATCAACAATAAGAATTTTTGACTCCATATTATTCCTCCACATTTTTTCTCGTATTGAACAACTAAAGACATAAGCAGGTGAAACATTTCCATCTTCTCTTTATTGTAAACTTACAATGGAAGACAAGAAATAACATTATGGATATAAGTGATATCGTTCCCCTAATATTTTGTTCAATATTTACTGCTGAACCATATACAATTAATAAGTTTCCTTCTTTATTTAATTAATTTTCCTATGAATACACCTGTACTTGGTCCATATTTGAAAATATAATTTACTTTCTTCAAATCAGTTCCTTCAATCAATTCATCCCCAAGAAACCTTGAACTTGGAAGGGCTGCACCAACTGATTTTCAGTTCATCATATACAGAAATAAGGAAGTGAATTATTTTCATATTTAGTCACCCCACTGTTTTGAATTCATAATCATACTCTAGAGTCCAAACCTTAAGAAAAAGGGACAAAAGTTCTTAAGAATTCTTAAGCTTTATACAGCAGTTTGGTCAGAAGAATATATGGCCACTCTTGAAATGTTCACTATTAGCTTCTTATTATAATGGTAGTTATTAACAACAGCTAAAAATATAGTAAAATATTAGATTTAACTTCCAATAATCCAAGAGGGAGTCTATTCTTCGTTAAATAGGCATTATATTATAAGAGCCCATAGTAATTTATAGAAAATTTTAGGGTGGGCATTACATTAAATAATATCGGTAAGGAAATTCGTGAATTTAGAAAGATATATAAGCTAGCCCAAAAAGGGGCTGGTGCAAAGTTTCTTAACAGATAAAAAGTTGGTATGATTGCAGATGGATTTTATGCGATTGTTAGTAATTGTTATAATCCATTGTACATTGAAAAAATGAAGTTTGGTTGTTGCAAATTGATTATGAATATCTAATCCAATTAGAAGAATACAATAATCAATTATCCGAAATTAACTTCATACAAAAACTAATAACGAGCATTAAAAAACTTTGCCTGCTCTTTTAACATGGAAACATAATCTATTCAACAATTGGTATGGGAATTGTAAATAATATCATTAGCATCTAGAGAAAGTGCAAAAAAAGACATCTTCAACTGGGGAAGATGTCTTTTTTTCTATGTGGGTCACTATGTCATTGAATCTAAGTTAAGCGGAAAATTATTAGATATAGAATTGAACAACCCCTTTAAAGAAAATTGGAAATTCAAGTTAAAAAAATACATGTGGTTGTGAAGGATTATACTTAAACTAAAAGGACAGAAGAATTGAATAAGAAAATAGTTATAATGGGACAATATTGGAAAAAGAAAAGGACAAATTATTTACATAATAAAATATTTTAAATGATTTTTAGGAGGATAATATGGAACTATCTTTATTATTAGAATATGGATGGGTTTTAATTATTTTGATTCTTTTAGAGAGTCTGTTATCTGCTGATAATGCTTTAGTTTTAGCTATAATAGCAAAGCATTTACCAGAAGAACAGCAAAAAAAAGCTATTAATATTGGTTTGCTATTAGCTTTTATATTTAGAATTGGTGCAATTTTTATTATTTCGTTCCTTTTCCACGTTTGGCAAGTTCAAGCTATCGGGGCTGCTTATTTAATTTTCATTGCTTTAAAACATTTACTCAAAAAAGACAATGGAGAAAAAGAGAAAAAAGGAAAAAGTTATAGTATGACTGTTGCTCAAATTGCATTAGCAGATATCGCATTCACTGTTGATTCTATTTTAGCAGCAGTAGCTCTTGTCATTGACTTGCCCGATACGTCTATGGGTGAAATTGGTGGTATGGATGGTGCTAAATTTATTGTTATTATAATAGGTGCAATAGCGGGTTTAATTGTAATCCGATATGCAGCTGGATTCTTCGTTAAGTTATTGACAAAACGCCCTAGTCTTGAAAAAGCCGCAATGTTATTAGTTGGTTGGGGTTAAGTTATTAATGCATACCCTTGCTCATCCATCAGTGCACATTGTTTCTCATGATTTTGTCGAAGGAGTAATTTGGAAGTCAATCTTTTGGTCTGTTATGCTTCTTATTGCTTTAGGTGGTTGGTTTTTATCTAAAGAGAAAACAGAAGAAACTAATTAAGAAAAATAATTACAAAAAAACCCAACTATACTTTTAGTTCTTATAATTAAGTGGATATGTATTCAAGGTTGACCTGTGAACTACTCGCCACTTAGCAAAGCTTGAAGTGGTGAGTAGTTCACTGAAGCACTGTTATCATTTTTAACGAATTTACCGAAAGAATTCTCCTTCCACAAGCGTGTGAAGGGCGCTAGCCCAACGGTAGGTGGGAGATGAATTTCGGTTTGGCATAGCCAAAAACTTTTGATAAACTAGCTATATGAAGTTCTTTGATAACTTGATATATGAGGTTGCAGGAAGAAAATAGAGTGCGAAAACCAAGCCATTCGGTTCCTGCGTAAAATATCAACCGTACCAAGAGAGCATCCAAGCGTTGGACATCTAGGGGTGGAACACCCCGAAGTAACGCTCAGGGAGACGTAAGGTTACTTTCGTCGTGGAACTGAGAAGCTCCCACTTCAAGCTTTGCTAAGTGGTGAGTAGTTCACGAAGTGAGAAATCATGAGAAACTTACCTTCTTTTGTTCAACTAAAGGGGGGCTTTACTTCATGAGACCGTCGTTAGACGGTTTTTTTATTGTCCTTGTTTTTAGGGATCACCACATCACCATCAAGCTAAGAAAAGCAAATACCCCAAAACAAAAAAAATAAGCTTTTTTGTTACAAGCTAATACAAAATTTCGTTCTGGGGGTACTATAAAATATTAGCTTGATAGCGATGTGGAGAGACCCCTTATTCAACATAAATATGACAATGATATAGCTAATTTTTATACAAATAAATAATTAAGATATAAGATGTTATAATAAAAATGAAATAAACACTCCTACTTATTTTTAAGGCAAGTAAGTAGATTTTATTTCATTAGTTTAAAGCTATGTACAAAAAATAACCCCTAGGGGTTATTTTTTTGTACATAGCTTTATTTTTCAAATTCTTTAAAAGTATCTTTTAAATCTTTATCTGTTATTTTTATATCTGCTTCCTTGAATAAATCTTTAAAGAATTGTTGTTGCCATTGTTGATCTTGTGAACGCTTCTGTTCCAATTCCTTACGAATATTATCTTTTTCTTGATCAAAAGGTTTTAACTCTTTTTTCTCTGTTAATTTAATAATATGGTAACCATAAGAAGATTTTATTGGATCACTTACTTGTCCAGCTTCTAATTTATAAGCAGCTTCTTCAAATTTAGAATCCATTTCACCTGGACCAAACTCAGGTAATTCTCCACCTTTTTCTTTTGAACCAGGATCTTCTGAATATTGTTTTGCTAATGCTGCAAAATCTTCTCCATTATTTAATTTTTCTTTTATTTCTTTCGCCGTTTTTTCATCTTTTACTAAAATATGACTTGCCTTTAATTTTGGTTTATAGTAATCTTTCATTTCTTTTTCCGTAACTGAAGCTTTAACAGCTTTTTCAAAGGCTATTTGCGTTTTTATTTTCGTTTTAAGATCATCTTCATCTTTAGCACCAGCTTGTGTTAAATAGGCTTTAAAATTATCGCCCATTTGTTTTTTTAATTCTTCAACTTTTTTCTTTGCTTCATCATCTGAAACTTTATATTTATCTAGTAAAATCTTGTCTAACATTACTTGTTGTAAAACAGGTTTTCCTGCTGTCTCTTTTAACTTTTTATTAAATTCTTCTTGTGTCAAATTTCCTGATTTCGATGTAACAAGATTATCTGAATTACCACATGCAGATAATAATAAAATACTGCTCATTGCAGCACCTATAAAAATATGTCGTTTATTCAATGTTTTATACCTCATTCTATAAATTGATTTATAGTCTAGTATATTTTATTTCCTTAATAAAACAAAATTTTTATAAGAAATAGATTTTGTTTATTTTCATTGAAAATGTAATATAGATTCACTAAAAACAAAGGTTTTCAACCTGCTTTTAAGCATAAGCTAATGGCTGGAGTGAAAGATGTTCCCATATTTCTGGTTGGGATCTGAAATAGCCAATCTTTTTTTTGAACAGGGATGGATTACAAAAGAAGAAAAAAGTCGAGCAGTCCATCTTTTCGTTTTGGGGAACATTTAACTTCTTAAGTTGATAGCAATGTGACGGTACCCCATATCCATCAACTTAAGAAGAATAAACGCCACCAAAACAAAAAAGCCCCAAATTTTTTTTGAAAATAAGTTGGAGCTTTTGAACTAGAAAAGTATATTTTTAACTATAAAAAACTATTACAAATTTTCCCTTTCTCCCCTTTTGCCTACTTGCTAAATTCAGCAAGTAAAATATTTTTAAAAGGGTCAGGACTGTTAGCTTTACCCATGCTGTTCAAATTGACGGCTAACGTATGCTTGCCTCCAAGTGTACCTCCAGCAAAAGTACAAAACCCTGGAATGCCACCTGTGTGTCCCCATATCGAGACACCGTTTGGAAGTTTAGTTTCATAGATTCCAAGACCATATCCATCGATTTTTGCTCCTCCTGTAGGAACAGTAGTAAGCATTTGTTTTAGTTGCTGTTCTTTCAGTAATTTACCCCCAAGTAAGTAAGAGAAGAATTTGTTTAAATCATCAGCAGTAGAAATCATATCTCCAGCCGAGCTCCCCATACTTGGGTTATAATAAGTAACATCTTTTGGCTCACTTGCTCCGTCTAGTTGGATATATCCACGGGCATGCTTGGTTCCTGGAATTACGCTTGAATTGCCAGGTAAGAATGTATTCGACAATTCAAGCGGTTCAATAATCCGATTTTCAATCTCTTCCGCATAGCTGTTCCCTGTTACTTTTTCAATAAGGATCCCTAGTAATACGTATCCTGTATTTGAATAAGACCAGCTCTTTCCTGGAGCAAAGTCTGGTGGAAGAGAAATCCCCATCTTTACTAGTTCTTCAGCCGTATACGATTTTTTAGTATCCATAAGATTAAAGTCTTTTGACCTTGTGTATTCAGCGATACCACTTGTGTGGTTCAATAATTGCCGGATAGTAATCTGTTTATCATTATATCCGTTTCTTTGAATGACACCAGGCAACCATTTTTCAATAGAGTCGTCTAGATTCAAGCGGTTCTCTCCGGCTAATTGAAGTACAACTGTTGCAGTGAACGTCTTCGTCACGCTGCCAATGCGAAAGCGAAAATCTGTTTTCATTGGTTTCTTGCTGCTCAGATCCGCTACCCCAGCGGCATAACTCCACGTTTTTCCACCCTCGGAAGCTTTAGCAAGTATCCCCGGGAATCCAAGTTGCAATGTATCCCGCATTACTTGCTTGACGGAATTACGATCTCGTTGAGTGCTTGTTTGTAACGAACTAGAT
>NZ_LDUK01000080.1:0-943 GCF_001043575.1 Bacillus sp. LK2 | reverse complement strand
CACATCCATCAACTTAAGGATTTAGACTATTCTTGAAGTTAAAAGCACGTTACTATTCTCTTATGTTAATGAGAAAGGGTGACGTGCTTTTTATGAATATGCATCAAAAACAAGAGTTGTCTTTATTTGCCGAAGAGTTATATCGCTATATGTCTCCCGCTACACTTAATCAATTAGCTATAGAAGCAGGCGGAATGAAACGAAAACGTAAGTGCCATGGGCACCATTTTTTATCTTTGTGTGTATGGTTAAATCAACAAATCGCTACTACCTCTCTTACTCAACTTTGTAGTCAATTAGAAACTTCAACAGGAATTTTATTAAGTCCTGAGGGACTTAATCGGCGATTTAACTCGGCTTCTGTAGCCTTCTTTCGAACTGTATTCACTACACTTCTACAAGCTAAAATTGGGGGACTATCTAAGATTTCTCATACTCTTTCTACTTACTTTGAGCGTATTCTTATCCTTGATTCTACAACATTTCAAGTGCCGGATCGATTTGCATCTACTTATCCTGGTGCCGGAGGATGTAGTCATAAAGCTGGTGTAAAAATTCAACTAGAGTATGACTTGTTGAGTGGAGAATTTTCTGATGTGAAAATTGAACCAGGAAAACGAAGTGATCAGGCGTATGGTGCGACTCGAACAGGTATGGCGCAAAAGAATGAACTATATATTCGTGACTTAGGATATTTTCGTTTACAAGATTTTAAGTCTATTCAAGATAAGCAAGGATATTATTTATCACGTCTTAAGTTACCAACTAAAATATATAGAAAAGAATTCGAAGCAGTCGTATTTAAAACAAAACCCGCTCAATTAAAACCGGTATATATACAAATTCATTTGGAAGATATCATGAAACAATTGCAGCCTGGCCAAGTGTATGAATTACATGATGTATATGTAGGGAGCAAAGACAAATTACCTACTCGTATTGT
>NZ_LDUK01000008.1:0-29909 GCF_001043575.1 Bacillus sp. LK2 | reverse complement strand
AAGTGAAAGTGGGGGTAGTTCAATAAGGCTACTTATATGACATTGGTAAAATTTAAATCTTTTTATAGGATTACTTTTTACTATTATTATCTATGATTAAAGGTCCCTTCTTCCGCATTGTAAAATAAATAGGGAGACCAATTAAGGTTAAACCTATTCCTGACAGTGCTAGAAGTGTTTGAGTAAATAATGTATTAATAACGATGAATAGCCCACCGATAATGGCGATTATTGGTATTATCGGATATAGTGGAACTTTATAAGGTCGTACAAGTTCTGGCTCTCTTTTTCGTAAAATAAAGACAGCAAGGAATGTCATTGTGTAGAATATCCATATTACAAAGACTAGCATATCTGTTAAAGTATTAAATCCACCAATGACCATCATGATAATAGATACAAATAACATAAATAAACCAGAGTTATAAGGGACTTTGCTATGTTTAGTTAATGTAGCAAACCATTTGCTAAATGGTAATTTATTTTCAACTGCCATAGCGTATGGAATTCTCATTCCAGTCATAATGTAACCATTGATTGTTCCAAATACGGAAATTAAAATACCGATTGTAACTAATTTACCACCCATTGCGCCAAAAATAATTGTTGCTACCTCGGAAGCAGGAGTATCAGTCGCTGCAAGTGATGTTGCGGACATGACCATAAGAAACGCAATGTTTATAAGTAAGTATATAACCATAACAGCTGATAACCCTAATACAATTGCTTTTGGTAAGTCCGTTTTAGGGTTTTTCATTTCTCCAGCGATATTTCCTACATGAATCCAGCCATCATATGCAAACATTGTTGCAAGTAAACCAGATCCAAGTGCAGATATAAAAGATTTGTCTGGTCCGGCTTCAATAGGTAAGAGTTGAAAAGTAACATCGCCTTTGTGTAGTAATCCAAAAATGATAATAAGAGCTAGTGGAAGTAACTTACATATAGTAGATGCCATTTGGATTCCACCGGCGGCTTTTGCTCCTAAGAAATTCATAAGAGTTACAAATGTTGCAGTCGCTACAGAAATTCCGATAATCAACATTTTGTGTTCACTAATGTCTAAACCAAATAAACTAACTGTTTGTGTTCCGAAGATGATCGCAAGTGCTGCGATATTAGCAGGAAAGTAGATTACAGTTTGTGCCCATCCAAGTAGGAAAGCTGTTAAGTTTCCATAAGTGCGCTTTAAATATGCCATCATTCCACCTGTTTCAGGGATGGCTGCAGATAGTTCGGCAGCGGTCAGACCCGCACATACTGTTAATACCCCACCAATGATCCAGGCAAGTAAGCCTAAACTGGCTGTACCAGTTACCCCATAAAGTGCTGTAGGTTTAAAAAATACCCCGGCTCCAATAACAGTACCAATAACAGTGGTTAATGCTGCAAAGAAACCAATATCCTTTTTTAATTGTTGCTGTGACATTATAATCACTCCTAGTTGAAAGAATGCATACTTATTTACAAATTTAACATTGTGGTATGTGAAATGTTTCACAAATGAAGAATATCATAAGGGGACCCTAGATTCAATTTTATTTGTTACATAAAAATAGAATTTTGAATAAAAAAGTCTACTTTGTGAACTTTTTCACAAATCGATTGACTCATAATTTTGAGTGGTGTTATCTTGTAGGTGCAACAGCAAGACGCAAAATGAATTATATTGACATAACATTTTTATTGGTTTTTGCTACTTTAATGTTTATCAAATCATAGACAATATAATTTATATCTGAATCTAATAAAGGATGTGTTGTTATGAAAATTGGTGTAGTGAAAGAGATAAAAAAAGGAGAAACTCGTGTAGGGATGACTCCAGAAAATGTTCAAAGATTAGTTGCAGATGGAAATGAAGTTTTAGTACAAAAAGATGCCGGATTAGGATCTGGTTATACAAATGATGAATATAAAAACGCTGGTGCAAGTATCGTGACGCAAGGAGAAGCATGGGATGTTGATATGGTAGTCAAGGTGAAAGAACCACTACCTGCAGAATATCATTACTTTAAAAAGGATCTTATTGTATGGGGATTCTTACATCTGGCCGCTTCTAAAGAGTGTGTAGAGGCAATGAGAAATGCTGGCACAACTGCAATTGCAGGGGAGACGATTAGTGAAAATGGAAATCTAGCATTATTAAAACCTATGAGCGCAATTGCTGGTAGACGTGCAGTATTTATGGGTGCTTATTACTTAGAAAAGCAACATCAAGGAGAAGGCATTTTATTATCTGGAATTGAGGGAATCCCTGCCGGAAATGTTGTGATTCTGGGTGGAGGAAATGCTGCAATTAACGCTTGTGATATGGCAATTGGAATTGGTTGTAAAGTTACAATATTAGAAATAAATCAAGAAATAATTTCTCATTTAAGAGAGAAATATGTGAAAGAAAATGTTGAAATCATTGAATCAAACACTGAAAACTTGGAGCGAATGATTCAGGAAGCCGATTTATTTATTTCAACAATTTTAATTCCAGGATCTAGACCTCCAAAAATCGTGAAAGAGTACATGGTTCAATCTATGAAACCTGGAAGTGTTATTGTAGATATCGCAATAGATCAAGGTGGAACAGTTGAAACAATTGATAAGTATACAACACATGATGATCCGGTATTCATTAAAGATGACGTAATACACTATGCAGTGCCAAATATGCCTGGTGCCACCCCACGTACCGCTACAATCGCGTTAGCGAATGGAAATATTGAATATTTACTAGCAATCGCTAAAGAAGGATTAGAATCCGCTATGCAGCATAAAGTATCATTAGCATCCGGGGTAAATATCTATAAAGGGGTCATTACTTACGCAAATTTAGGAATGACGCTAGGGTTAGATTATAAACAATTGAAAGAAGTGTTAGTATGATAACCAAAAAAATGCCATTAGATATTGTTGACATCAAAAAAGCCCAAAAGGTTCTTGATAAAAATGCTAGAAAAACGCCATTAGTTAAATCTTTCTATTTGACTAGTAAAACAGGTGGAGAAATTTATTTGAAATTAGAAAATATGCAATTAACGGGTTCTTTTAAATTCCGTGGTGCCTTTAATAAAATGTCACATTTGACAGATCAAGAAAAAGAACGAGGTGTTATTGCTTGTTCGGCAGGAAACCATGCACAAGGTGTTGCTTTATCCGCTCATTTACTTGGAATTAAGAGTAAAATTGTTATGCCAGTTTCTGCACCTCAAGCGAAAGTGGAGGCAACTAGAGGGTATGGATCAGAAGTTATTTTATATGGTGAAACTTTTGATGACGCCAAAGCGAAGTGTGAGGAAATTATACAAGAAACAGGAGAGACATACTTACATCCATATGATGATGTAGAAGTAATGGCTGGACAAGGAACAATTGGTTTAGATATTCTTGATGATTTGTGGGATGTTGATACTATAATTGTACCTATTGGTGGAGGAGGAATTATTTCTGGAATTGCTGTTGCATTAAAATCTTTTAATCCATCAATTAATGTGATAGGTGTTCAAGCGGATAATGTTCATGGAATGAAAGCATCTTATGATAATGGAGGAATCGTGGAGCATTATCATGCACCGACTATAGCGGATGGTTGTGCAGTTAAAATACCAGGCAGCTTAACTTTCGAAGTTGTAAAGGAACTAGTAGATGATATTGTAACAGTATCGGAAGAAGAGCTAGAAGTGGCGATGAAAGATTTATTACAACGTGGGAAAGCTGTTGTAGAAGGGGCTGGAGCATTAGCTACCGCTGCGCTTCTTTCAGGAAAAGTTGATAAATATACAAAAGGAAAAAAAGTAGTTGCAGTTATATCCGGTGGAAATGTGGACTTGCAACGTATATCAAATGTATGTGAACATTTTTTTGTGGCTAATGAAGTGAAATAATGATTGAAGAATTATAAAAATAAATCGATTTTACCAAGAAGGAGCTAAGAGCAAACATCTTAGCTCTTTTTTGGTAAAGGGGGATGGAATCTATGGGCAATCTGTTAAACAGGAATTGGTAACGCGGTTATTAAGAGAAAGTGAAGAGAGAAATTAGTATTAAAGAATTTAACCGCACTTCCCGAAAGAATTCTCCTGCTTCATACGAAATTGTATCTATAAAACGAAAAAAACGTTATTCTTTTTGTAGAAATATACAGGAAGAATAGCGTTTTTTCGTTTTGGGGTGACTTGTTTTCTTAAGTTGATGGCAATGTGTGGTAGCACCCCATACCCAAAATCGTTTCCGTACCCCATATAGGATGTTGAACACAATGGGCTAATTCATTAAGATGAGCGAATTTCTTGTTCCTGACATTCACTAGTTTGTTATACGCTTTTCAGGCAGCGCGTTCAGTTTTAGATGTCCATTGTAGAAGAGGTTGTTGGTAATGTGATAGCAGCCAGCCTAAAATTTTTCCGACGAAATAGGCAGCGGCTAGTGTACCAATTCCGATTGAGCCTAATGATTGAATGAAAATTATACATATTCCGCCAGCAATACAAACATTAATTACATCACTCGATATTTTCGCTTTACTAAATTTTAAATTGAATTTTTCATGAATTGCATACGTTAATGCATCGTATGGCATTAATGGAAGTTTCGCTGTGAAATACCCCATTAAACCAGCAGATATAACGAAAAAACTAACAATTAAAAATATAGTTCGAGAAAAAATTGTTTCAGGAGTAGGAAACATTTGAACTATGAAAAGCGTTATATTCATGAAGCCCCCGAATAAAAACGAAATAGTTAATTGAACTACAAATTCATTTAACTCAATTCGTTTATTTAATATTACTTGGATAATAATAAATAACACATTGGCAAGCACTGTTGTGAAACCAAGTGATAAGCTAGTCGTTAGCTTCATTGCGTATGCTAGTGATGACACAGGCGATACACCAAATCCTGCTCGAATCGAGAGACTAACGCCAAACGACAAAAGAAATAAGCCAAGCACGTATAAGATGATTCGCCTCATTGTTTTACTCATATGATTCATAATATCCTTCGCTTTCTATAAATAGTATACGAGTAAGTATAGCAGTGAATTTAAGATATTAATAATATATATATGATAAACTAATCATATCAAAAAACATATAATGGGGTGCGAAATGGATATTCGACAATTACATTACTTCAGAGAAATTGTAAGACAGGGAAGTATTTCTAAAGCAGCAGAAGTTCTCCATATAGCGCAGCCGCCGCTTAGCCAAATGTTAATAAAGCTTGAAAATGATCTTGGTACAACTTTGATTCATCGATACCGAAAAAAATGGGAACTAACGGAAACTGGTGAACTATTGTATCAATATGCAGAGAAAATGTTGATACAAATGCAAGAGGTAAAACAGCGAATTCAAGAGATTGAACAAGGGATAGCAGGAATAATAAGCATTGGTGTATCATCTGCATGTTCGAATATACTCCTTGACTATGTCAGTATGTTTAGAACACAATATCCCAAAATTAAAATCAATATAATAACAGGAAACTCAGAAGTACTATTAAAAAAACTGGAACGAAGAGAACTTGATATTGCATTATTCTTACGCCCGGACAATAGTGAACACTATCAAGTTAAAATATTAAATAAACAGCCATTCGTCGTAATTATTCCAACTAGATGGCTATCATTATTTTCATCACAGGATATGACGTTGGAACAAATAGCTTCATTCCCTTTTATTATGTTAGGGGCAATGGAAGGGCATTTTTTATATGAAAGTATATTGGAAACATTTAATGAACGTAATCTGAAGCCGAATATTATTATTGAGTGTAAAGATGTCACAATGGTTGTAGCACTTGTAAGCAGAGGATTAGGTATATCTATCATCCCAAGAATGGATTATACGTCGCATTTTTTGGAAAATACAACGCTTTTTGAACTTAAACAATTTGATTTTAGTGTGGAACCGGTTTTTATAAGGTTAAAAGATAAACCGCTCTCAAAGGCGGCCATTCAATTTTGGGAGATTGTTGATTAGATGAAGTGAACATATTATATCAATCAGGAATTTAAAGATTTCAGGTTGTTACCATGTGGATTAGAACTTATTATTAGTGAATTTGTATATGGTGTGAATTCACTGCCAATACTCCAATTATATAGGGAGACAATGAGTCAGCCAACAAAGGAAATTCATTAAAGACCTCAATAGTCAATAAGTAACCACAGTAATAGTCTCAATATGTAAAAAAGACACTATTTAAAGTGTCTTTTTATACGATGACATAAAGAAAATGTAGTGATTAGTCATGATTAATTAGATTCTTCTTGGTTGGTATTAGTATAACATCAAAATAGATTAATTTAAATACAAACATATAAAGATTTTAATATATATTAAAATATATTTTACTTTCTATTACCAAAATTTCCAGTTTCTTTATTTTTATATCTATACTATTAGATAAATGCTAAATCGTCAAAAAGGATCCTTTTAGATATGGAGATGAGAAACTTACAAGATTTAATTGAAGAAAAGAAAGCAAAACTAATTAAACTTGTAGAGAAATATGGATTTAGACATAAGCAGGTGCTAAATTTAAGTTGAGATATAGATATATTAGTGAATGAATTTTTTTATGCAAATAATAAGATGGAATAAAATTAACTTTACACTTGTGAAGTGACAATAAAGTTATTTAATTTTCAAACCTCAAACATGTATAACCCCGTTCTGATTTTAGAACGAGGTGTATTTAATGTCAGTAAGCGAAATAAAAATTGCAAGAACGGAAAAGGGGTTAACTCAACAAGAATTAGCTGTGCTTGTAAATGTTACTCGACAAACCATCGGTCTTATTGAACTTAATAAATATAATCCATCTTTAAAGCTTTGCATTGATATAACCAAATCAATTGATAAAACTTTAGATGACTTATTTTGGGAGGGAAAATAGAATGGAAAAACTAAAAAATTGGTTTTCACTCAGTACACATTCAGATGAAAGAATTCAACAAATTGAAATGAAAATTTGGGCTCAATCTGGAGTTGTGGTTTTATTGCTAGCCTTCATAGATTTAATACTAAGGGGCGTATACTTACAAAGACCGTTTCTAGAATGGGCTACTGCTCTTGGTATCATTATCTGTTATATGGTATTCTTCTTTAGATCCATTATAGCTGGTGTTTTTGAGCCAGAAATCGATAACAAGGAAAAATTAAGACAAAAAGGCTTATCTTTTAGCACTTAATGATAAGCTTTTTTATTATTTTCTTCATCTTTTTTTCGTTTTTGGGGGTATTTTGTTTTGTTAGCTTAATAAAGAGGGGGTACTGACGGCAAAACTCGGATATTATATGTTAGAACATTTTTAGAAAGTATAAAGAAAAGACACCCATATAAGAGTGTCTTTTCCAATAGTTTTTTAGCAGAAGCAAGCAGCTCCAACGATGATTAATAAAATAAACAATACAACTAATAAAGCAAAGCCGCCAGCAAAACCGCCACAACTACCACCAAAGCCCATAATAGTTCCTCCTTTAATGGGAGGGGAAAACTAGGGTTCACTCATGTATTTTAACGGATTCAATTTACTTTATGTTTTTATGCATGAATTGAGCAGGTCCTTTTGAAAATAAAGAAAAGACACCCTAAGGTGCCTTCCTCCGACTTGAACCATCTTAATTTTAATAATATGTATTGGATTCCCATCCGAATATTATTTTACCATGTTAAGTAATATTAGTCATTGAGAAATATGAATCAAATCTATATTTTATTCCAAAAATAGGAGTTATGAATTGAAATATATTATTTTTATAGGGATACCGCTACATCGCTATCAAGCTAAGATAAATTTGTATCCGTATAATCAAAAAAACGCCATCCTTTCTGTATATTTCTACAAAAAAATAACGCTTTCTATGAATTATAGGTGTAAATTCATCTTAGGATGATAGTAATGGATTTGTCCCCCTTTTATTACAAAAGGAAAATATTTGGAATATAACCATAAATTTCTGGATTTAAAAATTATCACCTCAAACACGGAAATGGGATTTTACTTACAATCAATAGGGGCATTATGGAAAAAATACTAAGAGAAGTATAAGCTTGAAAATTCTGCATCAAAAACATTGTTCCTAAATATGGAATAATAGTATGATAGAAGAGAAGCACAAGAAAAATGGGGGGCCACTATGATTACATTGCAGCAGAAGTTGGAGCAATATACACACATATATACACAGTTGAAGGGAGAACTAAGGTGGAAAACTAGTGATTCTCGGACTGGGATGATGATTGCCGCTATGTATGCAGGCAGCGATAAGCCATTTGATCTTAGGCGGTTTTTAGAAATTAGTAATTATATTAAGGATCAGGTAGGGATGTTTTCCTATTTAAAGTCCTATCACCGCTTTGTGGTTGCAGCAACATTAGATATTCACTTTACATATTACAAAGAAGCGTTTCAACAGTTTCTAGACTTATATGAACGATTGGTCGCTGGTGGCTTTAGCCGGAGTATATTCACTTATTTGGCAGCAGCAGCGCTTTTACCAGAAGACAATGAACAGCATGATACACGTATTCAGCGGTCGCTGCAAGTATATAAACGCATGAAAGAGGATCACTTCTTTCTTACAAGTACAGATGATTACCCGCTCGCTGTTTTACTAGCAGGACAATCAGAGAAAGTAGAGATGCTTATGGATCGAGTGGAACGTCTCTACCAGAAGCTGGCGGCAGCTGGTATGTACAAAGGGAATAATCTTCAATTTTTAAGTCATATTCTTTCTCTAAAGAAGGATGTCAGTGAAGATATTTTAGTAGCACGATACACAAACATATGGAATCTGCTAAAGCAAGAAAAGGTAAAAGTGAAACAGATGCATTATCCGGCTATCGGACTACTAGCGTTGCTTGAGGATGGAGAGAAAGAAGTTCATTCTATTCGAGCATTCATTGAAAAATTGCAGGGGGACAAATTATTCCGCTGGCATACGGATGCAAATATTCTTATTGCTATCCAACTGTTCGTAAGTCAGAAAGGTGCGGAAAGTCACGCTGCCAACACAGGTTTACAAGCAATGATAGAGGTTCTCATACAGGCACAGCAGGCAGCTATGCTAGCAGCAATTACCGCTTCCTCTGCAGCAACTTCTGCTAGCAGTAGTTCATAACGTGCAATGTGCTACATGAACGCTATATGTAGGATTTCTCAAAAAGGGTTACATACATCATGATTAACTGGATTATAGTCTACTCGTTTTCGTGATGGGAAATTTGATTCGATTTTACTATATCCGCAAGATCATCGTTTTATTAAAAAGAGAGTTCGTTCAATGTTGGGATTGAAATCTTTTCGTACAGCTAAATCTATTCTTTCAGGAATAGAATCGATGCATATCATTAAAAAAGGCCAACTTATTTTACGGGACAAGTCTGTCCAAAATGAAATGAAGTTTATTCATCAACTATTAGGAATCTATATGCCTCTTTAAAATAGATGCAATCTTTGCACCAGAATCCTAAAAATAGTGCACAAGATATTTTAATGAAATTGTGAATTAATGGAAGTGAATATAAAACAAATGGTTTACTATAAATAAATTATGGTAAACCATTTGTTTTATATAGTCTATTATGGACAGTTTAATCTTATTCACCTTTCATTTTAATATATAGTAAGAGAATGAAAGGTGTACCGTTTCAACCCAATGGATATTTTTAACTAATGGGGTGTTTTTTCATATCTATAAACAGCCTGACTAGAAAACCAACAATAAAAACTTAGCGGGAACCCAACAGACATTATATCTGGGTAATATTTCAAACAAAGATTATTTGCAGTTTGAGCTAAAGCATTCTTGTATTTAACTTAAATGTTGGAGGATATTACTATGAACCAAAATTCAATTTTACAAAAAGCAATGGATTAGTGGAAACGGATGAGTCCAGATTTTTCTTTTCGACAAGCCTACGAACTGAGAAAAAAGCATTAATGGATGACGCAGATAGGTTTGCTCATGCTCGAAATAAAGTGGGACAACAAGGGAAGATTCAAATGAAATGATTAAAGGAATACCTATTGAAACAATTGTAAAAGCAAGTAAAATATTTTTAAATGGATTCGGACCGTCAGCTCTACTCAAACTGTAATGTTTTTAGGGTGAAGTGTTGAAAATTATTTATGTAATAATGAATTTATAAAGGAGAATCAAGACTAAATTAAGCAATTTAAAAAAGCGTAGAAAGGTTTAATTTCTACACTTTTTCTAATTGATAACATATTTATTGCTGTTCTAAATTTGTTATATAAGATTTTACAGCTTGCAACAAAAAGTCTTCCTGCCCCATACCAGCATCATTAGCCATTTTAACTACTTTTTGTTTAAATTCATGATCTGCATGAAAAGTTAATGGCTCTACATTACTTTTAAAGTAAATCCCTTCTACATGTGGAAGTATCGAACCGGATGTCATATGAGAATGTAAGTATTTAATCTCTTCTTGAAATTGCAACGGATCCACCTGTAAAACGAATGGTTTAATTTCTAGTTTGATGGTATCAGGCATAGTAGTTAATCGCATATTTGTAACACCGAGTTCTTTATAAAATAAGTTTATTAAATTGTAAGAGATGGAATGAAATAATTGAGGTTTTTTAAATGTAAAAGATAAATAACCTCGTTTCGTTATGACTGCTTGCTTTTTAAAAGGTTTAAATGAAAAGCCAAGTTCTTTATATTTTGATAAAGGAAAGATTTCTTCATCCTCTGTAATAATCTTTCCATCAGTACCATTTATCTCTATTATACGAGCTGATTTTTCAGTGTGTTGGTGTGTTATTAATTGATATAGATAAATATCGGTGTCATGAATCTTCGTAATAAACATCTTTCGTTCTTTTGTTGTTGTTTTTTTATAATTAAGCTGAAAAATTTCTAGCTCTTCTTCATCAATGACATATACTTGTTTACCACGCTTTTCTACCATTGTGGCTGGTAACTTTCCAGACTTAATGTATGTAAAGATAGTGGAAGGTGCTACGTTTAAAATTTCTGCTGCTTCTTTTGTACTTAATCCTTTTACTTCCTCTTTATTCATTAACCGTTCAATATCTTCTAAATAGAATATTTTGCTCCCGAATTGCTTCCAATTATCTTTATATACACATTCTATTAATCCTTCTTTTTCTTTCTTTAAAATGGTTTGAACGGTAACTCCCATTAAATCCGCTGCTTCTTTTGTTGTTACTGTAGGTTTTGTAATAAACAGTAAATCTTGTGTCATGAAAGTATACCTCCTTATTTATTTTCCTTAATTTATAAACTATGTATATATCATATCAGATTCCTAATTATATATAAAATAAGATTTCTATTTTTAAAAATATAAAATTATTAGTGTATATTAAAGTCATTCTATAAGTTGTTTATATGTGAAACAAATTTTATCTTTGTTTAATACTTAAATGTTTTATAATGTTTAATGAAAATATAATATGTGTACATCTATTTAATAAAAAATTATTAAAAATTATAAGTATAAATGAATAGAGAAGAAGGGTACCTTATTACAGAAATAATGTGATTTTTAATTTGTATAATTGATGTAAGTGCTATGTAAATCATAGTATACTTAATAAATATATTAAGATTAAAAATCTATACAAGAAGAGGTGTAGTAGAAGTATGGATGATAAAAATCAAAAAGAATTATTACCTATTACAAACAATCAACAGGAATTTATAGATACATATTTAGAAGATATAAGAGGTATAGGTTCATTTCTGCATAATAATCGTTATATGAATGATGTGGAACAAAAGATGGAGGCAGCAGAAAAAGAAGGTAAGGGGAAATATGATTTTTTAAACGATCTTGAAGTGATTTATCATTTTGTACATTTGCAAAAAGATATGGATGAGAAAAAAAATAGAAAGAAGGATACAAAAAAGGGTTATGTGTCTGAAATCTTATCATTTTGCCAATGTATGGTGCAGCATGCAGAAGAGTTTGAAGTAAATGGGGAAGAGGTACAGCAAAATGCTTCCTTATTAAAAACATTGCGGCCTTGGCACATTCGTAAATTTAATTTCTGGTTGAAAAATGTACAAAATGGTCGGAATGGTAATACCTATGCAGTCGCAACACTCGCGAAGAAAACAGTATTAATTCGTTCTTTTTTTAAACACCTTCATGCATTTGGCTATATCGAAAAACCGCTTCATGAAGAACTGCAGCGAGCAAATGTAAATGAACAGGATCGGCCAAATCGTGATTTATCCTATGAGGAAGTTATGAAAATATTAGGATTTTATAAAGAGAGAGGACATTTAGTAAACTATACAATAATACTTGCATTGGCTAGTACTGGTGCACGTATTCAGGAGTTGTGTACTGCAAGTGTAAAAGATTTACACTATGACGGGAAGTATTGGTTAAAAGTTAGAGGAAAAGGGGACAAGGTACGTGAACTTTTCGTTTCAGAACATTTATATCAATGTATTTGTGAAATGAGGAGAAGAAGAGGTTTCCAAACGGTATTGGAAAAAGGGGATGAGAGCCCGTTATTTATAAATCAAAGAGGAAATGCTTATAACTCTAAAACACTATCTAATCAGGTAACAGATATGATAAAAAAGACAAACTTAGAGTTCTTACAATACCGTGAAAATCCAGTAACCGCACATACATTTCGACATGCCTTTGCAATTATGGCAGTAGAGCAAGGAAATGCAGATTTATATCATTTAATGCAAACACTTGGCCATGAAAATATTCAAACAACAAAGATCTATTTAGAGAAGCATATGAAGCGTAAAAATAACGTAGGATCCACTTTCGCTGATATGTTGATATAGAATTTATGACGTTAATACCAACAAATAATTATGTGTTTTTTACATAATTATTTGTTGGTATTTTCGGTATATCATACGTATAATCTCAGGATGATGTGAAAGTTGTGTGAGCAGAAACTGAATGAAAAAACTTACAAAAACAATGGGGAGTCGAGTAGACGTGTTAGATCCAATCTCTATTAATTAAAAATAATGAAGATATGTTTAACAAAGAAAAATCAATATGATTTTAGGAAGTTATCCTGGTTTTTTATTTTAGGTATTAATTTTCGAAAACATTTTTAGGTATTTTAGATAATTATAATTTCTTTAAGGAAAGTGGACTGAATCAATTCAAAAAGAATAGTGCGAAAAATTAAAAGTATGCTAGATTACTAAAATTAGAACGGGTATAATAATTTTAACGGATAATGAAACCGTTTTCGTAAATATTGAAGGGTGTGAACTTATTGAAAAGAGTAATAGCAGTATGTTTGTTATTTGCTTTATTTTCCCCTAATATATATGGAGAAAATAAAGCAAATGCAGCTACAGTGAACAATGGAACTTTAATGCAGTATTTCGAGTGGTACGTGCCAAATGATGGGGAACATTGGAATCGTTTGCGTACTGATGCTGAAAATTTAGCTCATAAAGGAATTACATCTGTATGGATACCACCCGCATATAAAGGAACTTCACAAAATGATGTAGGGTATGGAGTGTATGATGTATATGATTTGGGAGAATTCAATCAAAAAGGAACGGTACGGACAAAATATGGGACAAAAGCACAATTGAAATCTGCAATTGAGGCTTTACATAATCAAAATATCGATGTATACGGTGATATTGTTATGAACCATAAAGGTGGGGCAGATTATACTGAGGTTGTAACAGCCGTTGAGGTAGACCGTAATAATCGAAATATTGAAACATCGGGTGATTATCAAATAAATGCGTGGACGGGATTTGATTTTCCAGGACGCGGGGATTTATATTCTAATTTTAAATGGAGATGGTATCATTTTGATGGAACGGATTGGGATGAAGGAAGGAAATTAAATAGAATTTATAAATTTAGGGGCATAGGTAAAGCTTGGGACTGGGAAGTGTCTAGTGAGAATGGTAACTATGATTATTTAATGTATGCAGATCTTGATTTCGATCATCCTGATGTTGCAAATGAAATGAAAAATTGGGGAACCTGGTATGCGGACGAATTAAATTTAGATGGCTTTCGTTTAGACGCAGTTAAACATATTGACCATGAATATCTCCGCGATTGGGTAAATCATGTTAGAAAGCAAACGGGGAAGGAAATGTTTACAGTAGCTGAATATTGGCAAAATGATATTCGTGCTTTAAACAATTATTTAGGGAAAGTAAATTATAATCAATCTGTGTTCGATGCGCCCCTTCATTATAATTTTCATTATGCTTCAACAGGAAATGGAAATTATGATATGAGGAACATTTTAAAGGGTACGGTAGTAGAAAGTCATCCTACACTAGCTGTTACTCTCGTTGAGAATCATGATTCTCAGCCTGGCCAGTCATTGGAATCTGTTGTGAGTCCTTGGTTTAAGCCGTTGGCCTATGCATTTATTTTAACACGTGCAGAGGGATATCCTTCTGTTTTTTATGGAGATTACTATGGTACAAATGGAAATAGTAGTCATGAAATTCCAACGTTAAAGGATAAAATTGATCCAATTCTGATGGCACGAAAAAACTTTGCATATGGTACGCAACATGATTATTTAGACCATCCAGATGTGATTGGCTGGACAAGAGAAGGGGACAGTATACATGCTAATTCTGGTTTAGCAACATTAATCTCTGATGGATCAGGAGGATCAAAATGGATGAATGTTGGAAGGAACAACGCAGGGGAAATATGGTACGATATTACGGGCAATCAAATAAATACCGTAACGATTAATAAAGATGGATGGGGGCAGTTCCATGTAAATGGGGGATCTGTTTCAATATATGTTCAGAAGTAAATTAGATATGGAGACAAAGAAGCAAACTTGAAAATAAGTCAGCTTCTTTGTTTTATTCTGTTCATTTAGAGGTATATTTTATCATATATAGTTCTTAAATCAAAAATATAATTACATTCTGGTAAACGCTTCTGGAAACTTCATATTAAACACATATCAATTCCATGAATAGCACATATTCAAATTATATAATTCACTTAAGGAATTATATAATTAATATCTAAACATAAGAATATTATGTAATTTAAAGATTAAACTACAGTAAAACAAATAGTAAAAGGAGAGGAATTACTATGACGATATTTGTAGATCATGAAATGGAGTACATGAATTTAGAGGAAGATGCTGAACTTTTAAAATTAATGGCACATCCTATGCGTTTAAAACTAATTAATGAACTTTATAAACATAAAACATTAAATGTAACGCAAATAACCCAAATCTTAAAACTCCCACAATCAACTGTATCCCAGCATTTATCTAAAATGAGAGGGAAAGTTTTAAAAGGAGATCGACAAGGTCTAGAGATTTACTACAGCATTAAAAATCCAAAAGCTGAAGAAATTATTAAGTTATTAGGCCCTATCCAATAGACTCTATATAACTGCATCCTATTTTCTAAAGTAAAATACAAAATATATATTCAATACGATAAAAGGACTTATGTTTTCATTTAATGTACGGAAGTGAAAAAGTAGTAAAATTCCTTATAAAAAAGACGCTTTTTTAGCGTCTTTTTTATCTTTTAAGATACTTTACTTGAGTTCATTAGGTAGTTAGGGATTGAAAATCTGACTTTAAAGAAAAATGTTGAGCAGTTCTCTATTATTATACATAAATATTAAAGTAATAATTATGTAATTTTGCATAGATATATCTAAATCCTCTATTAAAATTTTGTTTCTATATTCCCACGTACAACTATGAATGGATAAAACTTTTATTTTTTAATAATGATCCATTATATATAACCAGCATATCATCAGTAATATTAAAATAGTGTTATTTTGGTGGAAATAGGCTATTAAACCTGTGTATTATTAATTTCTCTTTCAGAATGCAATCTAGTTAAAGAAAAAATAGCACAAATCAGAGAGAGGACAATAATACTGCTACCAACCCAAGCCATTTGGGATATGTTTTGTACTTGATTTAAGCTAAAACCACCCACTGCAGACCCTAGAGCAATTCCAATTTGGAGAGCTGAATTATTAAAACTTTGTTGAATATCTGAGGTTTTTGGAGCGCTTTGAATTAAATAGCTTTGCTGTGGTGGTGCTATTCCCCAACTTAGTGCTGCCCAAATTATCATTACCGGAATAAATACAATAAGAGAAACTGTTGTAAAAGGCAATAAGAAAAGTGTTAAAGCAAACATTGTAATTATTATAATAATGCTTTTAGGAGCGCCTATTTTGTCTGATACGACACCACTGATGGCTCCTCCACTTACCGCAGCTAACCCGAAAATCAAATAGCATATACTAATCCAGTAAGGATTCATCTGGAAATTTGTTTCTAAAAAAGGGGTGAAATAAGCATATAAGGTGTAATGTCCAGCTAGCATAAACAATGTTGCTAAATGTGCAGATCCTAATTTTAGGCTACATACGGCTTTTAATTGAACAAGTAGTGGAATTTTATTTTCTTCACCTGGAATTTTTTCTAAAAATATTGAGATTAAAATGATTGAACCGACAGATAGAACTGTAATACATAAAAATATAATTCTCCAGCCAAAAACGTTAGAAATTAATATTCCTAATGGTACACCTAAAACAAGTGATGAGCTAATCCCCATATAGATTAGTCCTAAAGCTTTTGCTTGATGAGAAGGTGTAACAATTTTTACTGCAATAGTAAGTGAAAGTACTACAACTAAAGCTGTACTCATAGCAGTTATTACCCTTGATAACATCATGAAAGAAAAAGTAGGGCTAAAATAAGTAAGTACATTTCCAATTAAGAATACATAGAGGGAGAAAAGATATAATTTCTTTCTTTCAATTCTACTTGTTAAAATCAGTAAGATAGGTCCAGTTATTGCATAAATAAATGCAAAAATTGTTATTAATTGCCCAGCAGAGCTTAAAGAAATATTAAAGTCTTGGGCGATGTCTGGTAAAATACCACCGACAACAAGTTCGACAAGACCTACTGCAACGGTTGCTAAAGCTAAGATAAAAACTTTAAAATTCATTTGATCGTTTCCTTTCTGTTTAGAGTATTTTTATAAACAAAAAACTCCTGACTACAAAGCAGTTATTATGCTTTTTGTAGTCAGGAGTTTTAGGTTCCCGGTAGAGACCCCCTAGCCATATTCTTGGGGTTATACAAATATTTTCTAGTTATGTATTTAATTAATAATAAAACATATTCTACTAGAATACTTTTTTGTTTGCAATAACTATTTTTAATAAACTATTTATCTGTTTTCCGACAAAAGACTTCTTCCTCAAAAATGTGAAGGTGTGAAACACTCATTTTAGGTGGGAGATGAATGTCGGTAGGCTTAACCGGTTCTGGTGCAAACACTCCAAAACGCTTGTAAGTAACCTCCTAAACTTGGACATATTGATACTAGTACTCTAAAAAAGGATGTGATTGGTATGGAAAAGCAAAATCTATTCAAGTGGAAACATTATCAACCGGATATTATTTTATTAACCGTGAGATGGTACCTACGATACAACCTCAGTTTTCGTGATTTAGTCGAAATGATGGAAGAACGCGGGCTATCCCTTGCTCATACAACTATCATGCGATGGGTTCATCAATATGGTCCCGAATAAGATAATCAAGTACGACGTCATCTTAAGTCAACCAACGATTCTTGGCGAGTCGATGAGACGTATGTGAAAGTCAAAGGTCAATGGATGTACCTATATCGTGCTGTTGATTCAAAAGGAAATACAATTGATTTGCATTTAAGCAAAACAAGAGATCATAGAGCTGCAAAGCGTTTTTTCAAGAAAGCTTTGCGGTCTTTTCATGTTTCAAAGCCCCGTGTGATTACAGTAGACAAAAATCCGGCCTATCCTATAGCGATTGAAGAGTTGAAGACAGAGAAAAAGATGCCTGTAGGCATCCAAATAAGGCAGGTAAAATACCTTAATAACATTGTAGAGCAAGATCATCGTTTTATTAAAAAGAGAATTCGTTCAATGTTAGGATTGAAATCTTTTCGTACAGCTAAATCTATTCTTTCAGGAATAGAAGCGATGCATATCATTAAAAAAGGCCAACTTATTTTATGGGACAAGTCTGTCCAAAATGAAATGAAGTTTATTCATCAACTATTCGGAATGGCTGCATAAGGATAGATTCCATTAGGAATCTATATACCTCTTTCAAATAAATGCAATCTTTGCACCAGAACCAATAATATCTCGTTTGAACTGTTTCTCTTTAAAATATCGCATTTGTGATTCTCCTCGTTCCTTTTTTTAGAGTGTAGTTCCATTTAGAAAACTTTGCACCAGAACCTTTTGATTGTATATGATATTTTTATTCCCTACACATAATACCTACTACTAACAATATCGATTCTATTCTGTTATAATATGAATTAGCAACATAAAGGAAAGGAATTAGAAAAAATGACCTTACAAAATACTAAAAACCTGAAAAAACAAGTTGCTCCTTTTGAAAAATCAACGACGAAAAAAAGTATTTGGCAAATCATCAACACAATAGTGCCATTTATTATATTATGGTACCTTGCTTATAAAAGCCTGTCCGTTTCTTATTGGTTAACATTAGTTCCATCTGTGATAGCCGCTGGGTTTTTGACACGGATTTTCATTATTTTTCATGATTGTACCCATCATTCTTTTTTTAAAAGTCGCCGTGTAAATAGAATAGTTGGGACATTTATGGGTGTTTTAACTTTATTCCCGTTTGATCAATGGGGGCATGAGCATTCCATTCATCACGCTACAAGTGGTAATTTGGATAAGCGAGGTACAGGAGATATTTGGACCCTTACAGTGAATGAATATTTGGCAGCGCCACTTAGACACCGTTTAGCATATCGTTTTTATCGTAACCCATTGGTTATGTTTGGATTAGGTCCGATTTATGTTTTCCTGCTTAAAAATAGATTTAACCGAAAAGGTGCCAGAAAGAAGGAACGCATGAACACCTACTTGACGAATGTTTTAATCGTTGCTTTAGTAGGGTTACTCTGCTGGGCACTCGGATGGCAATCGTTTCTTTTAGTACAAGGTTCCATATTCTTAATATCAGGTTCAGTAGGTATTTGGCTGTTTTACGTACAGCACACATTTGAGGATTCTTATTTTGAAGAAGATAAAGAGTGGGAATATGTGAAAGCAGCAGTGGAAGGAAGTTCTTTTTATAAACTTCCAAAACTCTTGCAATTTCTTACTGGTAATATTGGATTTCATCATGTTCACCATTTAAGTCCAAGAGTACCTAACTATAAACTAGAAGAGGCACACAATAATACGCTTCCTTTAAAAAATGTACCAACGATTACTCTTGCTACAAGCCTGCGGTCAATCCGCTTCCGTCTATGGGATGAGCAAAACAACAATTTTGTTAGCTTTAAAGACGTTAAATATTTAGCGAAAAACAATGTTTCTATTTAAGTGAAATCCGAACTATAACTTCATCATTTATGGCTGACTCCCCTTAATAATCCTTGATTTAAGGGGAGTCTTTGTTTAAGTAGTAGATGCCCGATAAGGAGAAAACTTAAATGATTCAAATTGTAATTGAGGAGGATTAGGAAATGCTGTTAGGGACAATAGGTTTCCTACTGAATTCAAATGAAAATGATGAAGAAAAAATAATAGAATCTGCTGTAAATGTACTGTCTAAATGTTTATCTCTTAAGAAACTTCGCAACAAAAACCTTTTTTATTTATCACCTTTTTGCACCAGAACCGGATACATCGGAACACCTTATGAATTATATTGAACCGAAGGGGCTTACGTTGATAATCGACTTTTTAATAGGTAAAAGCGTGTTTATACGCTTGAGTCTGAAGAAGAAACCAAATTTTCGTTGAATACATGTAAACAATGTGAGAACCATTGATAATCCAATAGTTCTCACATTGAGATTAAGATAAGTCCGAATTTTATACGCTAAGACAATTTCTAAAGTGAAATCTCATCTTTACTACTGGGGTGTTTCTTTTTGTTAGCTTGATGAGCATCGGTCTGTATCCCTTTTAACACAAAACAATGATTTTATATGGTGTAGTTTGAGCTGGTATACTCATTGTTGTAAGACCATAAATAGCTATTAAATTTCGATTCACAAGATTCCCTGTAAAAAATTGACCGTTTGTTAATAAAATTTGAGTAGAAGGAGAAATATTTAATTTTAATTTTCCATCACTACTCTCCAACTGTTCATTAAAATAGTCTACTTTTACATTTTGATGCGGTGTATACTTAGCCATAACAATTGCTTGAAATTGTGGTGGGAAAATGAGAGGAACAGGAGCGTTAGCATCGTAAAATCCACTTATTTTATCTCCTATTACTACTGTTGCGTAGTCAATAAAATAAGTATTTGGTTTCACTACAAAATTTATTAGAGTTCCATAACCATTATTTACGGATATTAACTTATTACATCCTATTTCTTCATTTGATCCTGTTACAAAATCGTTAATCATAGTTATTGTACCCTCAAATGATTGAAAGTTTGTCATTCTAATACCTCTTTTGTTTATATAATTAAACCTTTATCGCTACTCTATAATTTTTAAAAACATGTAAATGAACTAATCCTTCTTGTATCAATTCCAAAAATCATCCAAAACCTACCGTTCCATCTGAAACCAGTAACAGATCTTGGGCCTACAAAAATCGGATAATACCAAAACTGTTCACCATTTGTAAGCCATATATAGGTGTTTCGAAATAAACAGAATGAAATTGCTCCTGGATCAACAGCAAATGGTGAAGCTGTTGATTGCTGAGGAATAAATGATGGGGGAGGAGATGTTGGGGCTTGTGAACTTTGTTCTCCTGGAAAACCTGGTCCACCCGGAAAACCTGGTCCACCCGGAAAACCTGATGTCCCTGGTAAACCAGGAATTTGAAGACCAGGGAATTGACGATCGAAGTATTGATCATAATTTATATAAGGATAACATATTGACTCATTATACATTTAAAAGTCACCTCTTTATTTTATAACTTCCTAAAGTATTAATATGTAATATTGCCTATACATGAAGCTTATCCGCTTCATGTATAGACAATATTTTTATAAGGCAGATATATTTGTTTTTGGATGTGAGCGTAGTGGCTGGGGTGAAGCGAAGCTAGGGGTAAGAGGAAGGAGAATTCTTTCGGATAATTTATTTCTCCATATTACGTTATACATCTTATAACGAAAAATAACAAATAACGACATGTTTTTTTAGAAATATTGTTATTTATTGCTTATTTGTCTTTTATTTGTTGTTTATTTATCTTTTGTTTGTTGTTTATTTGTTGCTTTTTGTTATAGAGAAATATGTAATTATGCATATGTAAATAAAGGGGATCGATATGCAGAGTGTGATTAAATTATATTAAACAAAACTAAAATTATATTAGCTATTTTTCATATGTTAAAACGATGCCTTTTTAACTAAGTATATCAAGTTGTAACTGCTATAATTACTTAAAATATATTAAAAAATCATTTTATAAGTATAATATTTTCGTTCGCATTAATACTTAATAGTTAAATTATTGAATATAATCGACAAAATTCTACTATTTACGTATTAAAAATTTAATGTTTTAATAAAGGTGCAATTGGTATGACCACTCAAGGGGGGAGAAGATTGCACTAATAAATGTGCAGTAAAGTTACAAGTAACATTATGTCGAAGTTAATAAACTTAATATTCAGTTATTTTTAAAAAGGTCTAGAATCTCAGAAGTATCACATTTGAAAAAAAGTGTTTTAAGTTTCTACATAGCAAAAGTGATTTTATTCCGCAATAAAAGTATAAGAAATGTACAGTATAATTTCATCTTTTGTAATCTTGTAGGGCCTTGTCGACAAAATTAGGCGAGATATTATGAAATTATTATATTATTTAAAAAAGTCATGGCAGGGATAGCTGTAAGAGCAATGGGTTTATCTATCTGGGTTCTTGTAAGTCAAACAGCAACTCAAGAGAAAAATAAATATTATACTATTCATTGGGCAGTTAATTCAAATATAGGTGATGAAATTTTATTGTTTAATTTCAGAAAACTTAATATTCAAATGAACAGTAAGTAATATCCTTACATTCTATGAGAAGTAAATAATAACGAGGTTTAACACTCTATCTGAAAGATTTCTCCTTCCTCGAGCATGTGAAAAAAAGAGCCTAGCGTTAGGTCATTCAAGATGTATGTATAAGATTCTAAATAGACAATAGTAAAGGGGTGTACGGAATGAAAAATAAAATAATTACAGGACTTTTTATAACATCAATTGTAACTGGGGCGACTATTCCTATCAATACTCTTGCAACACCAATCGTTCATGCAGAAACTCAACAGGAAAGCATGGATATATCCTCATCATTACGAAAATTAGGTGCACAATCTAAATTAATCCAAACATATATTGATCAAGGTTTAATGAGCCCTAATGTACAGCTAGCAGAAGTCCCAGCTTTAAATACAAATCAATCCCTAATCAAGCAAGATATGAAGGAATGGTCATCAGAACTTTATCCAAATTTAATTCTAGTAAATTCAAAAAGTAAAGGGTTTGTAACTAAATTTAATAGCTATTATCCAACATTAAAAGCGTTTGTAGACAATAAAGAAGATAAAGAAGGCTTTGTGGATAGACTTGAAGTTCTTCAAGATATGACTATGACGAACCAAGAAAACGTACAAAGACAGATTAATGAATTAACAGATCTTAAATTACAGCTGGATAAAAAACTTCAAGATCTCGATATGGATGTAACAAAAGCACAGGGTGTACTAAGTTCAGATGGAACAGGGAAAATAGATCAGCTAAAAAATGAATTACAAAATACCCAAAAATCAATTCAAAATGATTTACAACAAATAGCATTATTACCAGGAGCTTTAAACGAACAAGGATTTGTTATATTCAAAGAAGTCTATAACCTTTCAAAAGATATCATTGAACCGGCTGCTCAAACAGCGGTAGCAGCGTATAACAAAGGAAAAGAAATTAACAACTCTATTTTAGAAGCAGAGAAAAAAGCAGAACAAGAAGCGAAAGAAAAGGGTAAATCTGCTCTAGAGATTGAAGCGGCCAAAAAAGAAGCCCGTGAAGCAATTGAGAAAAGCAAACAAGCTGAAATAGCTGCAGCTGCAGTTACAAAAACAAAAGAGTATGACCTTACGAAAGTAATTGATCCTGAAAAAATTAAAAAAACATATAGTGCTTTCGCTGAAGTAAATAAACTAACAGCAGAACAGCGAACACATTTAGCAGATTTAGAGACACAAAACCAAAAATTTTATGATTTAACTAAGAACCTAAAAATAGCAGATTTACAAAAATCAATGCTTCTTATTATGCAAAATGATTTACATACATTTGCAAATCAAGTAGATGTAGAACTTGACCTACTAAAGCGCTATAAGGAAGATTTGGGTGTAATAAAAAATAGCATTACAAAATTATCTACTAATGTTGATATAACTAACCAGCAGTCTCAAAAAGATACATTAAGACAATTAAAAAATGTAATAAGTTATCTTGAAGAGCAGGTCTATAAATTTTAATATTATGTTTTTAAAAATCTAAAAAGATTATAAGAATCTAGAGAAAGAATGAGAAGGAGAATAGTTATGAAAAAATTTCCATTTAAAGTGTTGACTTTAGCTACTCTAGCAACGGTTATAACTGCTACTACCGGTAACACTATTCATGCATTTGCACAAGAAACGACTGGTCAAGAACAAAAAGTAGGGAATTATGCATTAGGGCCTGAAGGACTGAAGAAAGCATTGGCTGAAACAGGATCTCATATTCTTGTAATGGATTTATACGCAAAAACAATGATTAAACAACCAAATGTAAATCTGTCTAATATTGATTTAGGTTCAGAAGGAGGAG
Organism: Bacillus sp. LK2; assembly: GCF_001043575.1. Taxonomy (NCBI): domain Bacteria; kingdom Bacillati; phylum Bacillota; class Bacilli; order Caryophanales; family Bacillaceae; genus Bacillus; species Bacillus sp. LK2. The sequence goes on along the minus strand of NZ_LDUK01000008.1, from coordinate 6,036 downwards.
AATTAATCAAAAACATTCACCTTAATCAGGAACTGTCGCGAATCAATGCGAATTATTGGCTAGATACAGCGAAACCAAAGATTCAAAAAACAGCACGTAATATTGTAAATTACGATGAACAATTTCAAAATTATTATGACACATTAGTAGATACTGCACAAAAGAAAGATAAGGCAGGCTTAAAAGAGGGTATAAATGATTTAATCACTACAATTAATACAAATTCAAAAGAGGTTACAGAAGTAATTAAGATGTTACAGGACTTCAAAACAAAACTATATACAAATTCTACAGATTTTAAAAATAATGTAGGCGGCCCAGATGGAAAAGGTGGATTAACGGCACTATTAGCGGGGCAACAAGCGCTAATTCCACAACTTCAAGCTGAAATTGAGAAGCTGCATTCTACTCAGAAAGAACATTTTGACAATGTATTAGCATGGTCAATTGGCGGTGGATTAGGAGCAGCCATTTTAGTTATTGGAGCTATTGCAGGAGCTGTAGTAATTGTTGTGACTGGCGGTACAGCAACACCTGCTGTTGTTGGTGGCCTTACAGCTCTTGGTGCAGCTGGAATTGGTTTAGGAACAGCAGCTGGTGTCACGGCATCTAAGCATATGGACTCCTATAACGAAATTTCTAACAAAATTGGACAATTAAGTACAAAAGCTGATCTTGCTAGCCAAGCTGTTATTTCGCTTACTAACGCGAAAGACACTTTAGCATATCTGTATCAGACAGTGGATCAAGCGATACTGTCTCTAACGAATATTCAACAACAATGGAATAAAATGGGGGCTAATTATACAGATTTGTATGATAATATCGACCAAATGCAAGAGCATAAACTCTCGTTGATACCTGATGATTTAAAGGCTGCTAAACAAAGTTGGAATGATATTCATAAAGATGCAGAATTCATTTCGAAAGATATTGCTTTTAAACAAGATTAGAAATTAAAAATCATAACCTATATTGGAGGAATATAAAATGATGAAAAATATCCCGTACAAACTAATCGTTGCATCGGCTCTTTTAACTATGACAGCAACTTCTGTAGTCTCACCAGTAGCAACTTATGCAAGTGAAATTGAACAAACTAATAATGGAGATACAGCACTTTCAGCAAATGAAGCGAGGATGAAAGAAACCTTGCAAAAGGCCGGATTATTTGCAAAATCTATGAATGCCTATTCTTATATGTTAATTAAAAATCCAGATGTGAACTTTGAAGGAATTACTATTAATGGATATGTGGATTTACCTGGTAGAATTGTACAAGATCAAAAGAATGCAAGGGCACATGCTGTTACATGGGATACGAAGGTGAAAAAACAGCTTTTAGATACATTGACGGGTATTATTGAATACGATACAACTTTTGACAATTATTATGACACAATGGTAGATGCGATTAATACAGGAGATGGAGATACTTTAAAAGAAGGGATTACAGATTTACGAGGTGAAATTCAACAAAATCAAAAGTATGCACAACAATTAATAGAAGAATTAACTAAATTAAGAGATTCTATTGGACAAGATGTTAGAGCATTTGGAAGTAATAAAGATCTCTTGCAGTCGATTTTAAAAAACCAAGGTGTAGATGTTGAGGCTGATCAAAAACGTCTAGATGAAGTTTTAGGATCAGTAAACTATTATAAACAATTAGAATCTGATGGGTTTAATGTAATGAAGGGTGCCATTTTGGGTCTACCAATAATCGGCGGTATCATAGTGGGTGTAGCAAGAGATAATTTAGGTAAGTTAGAGCCTTTATTAGCACAATTACGTCAGACCGTAGATTATAAAGTAACATTAAATCGTGTAGTTGGAGTTGCTTACAATAATATTAGTGAAATGCATAAGGCGCTTGATGATGCTATTACTGCACTTACTTATATGTCTACCCAATGGCATGATTTAGATTCTCAATATTCAGGAGTACTGGGACATATTGAGACTGCATCACAAAAAGCAGATCAAAATAAATATAAATTCTTAAAACCTAACTTGAATGCAGCTAAAGACAGTTGGAAAACATTACGAACAGATGCGGTCACATTAAAAGAAGGGATAAAAGAATTAAAAGTGGAATCTGTTACGCCACAAAAATAGGGAAATATTAATTCTGTTGCATAGTGGCCCAAAACATAGAGAGTCTATGATTACATTATTAAACAGTAAGGCAACAATTAATAAATCCTTATATACCAGAAAGGCGGAGTCTCATTAAAGACTTCGCCTTTCACTTATATATAATTTTCATTCAAATAAAAAGATAACCATGCAGTTTTACTTGTTTTTTAAAACTTTGCAACAGAACCGATTAATATGGGACAGATTATAAAGATTTGCTTGATAATATCGACTCTATGCAACAACATAGATTCTTTTTAATACTTGATGATTTAAAGGCTGCTAAAGAATGTAAGGATGATACTTATAAAAGATGTATAACCCATTTCGAAAGACATCGTTTTTAAAGAAGAATAGAACTTGAAATCAAATCCTATATTGGAGGAATATGAAATGATGAAAAAAATTCCGTATAAAATACTCGCTGTATCAGCGTTTTTAACTATGACAACTACTTATGCAGTCACACCAGTAGCAGCCTTTGCAAGTGAAATTGAACAAACTAACAATGGAGATATGTCTCTTTCAGCAAATGAAGAACAGATGAAAAAAACTGTGCAAGATGCTGGGTTATTTGTAAAATCTATGAATGAATATTCTTATTTGCTAATTAATAATCCAGATGTGAGTTTTGAAGGAATTACTATTAATGGGTATGCAGATTTACCTAGTAAAATTGTACAAGATCAAAAGAATGCAAGAGAACATGCAGTTTCATGGAATACGAAAGTAAAAAAACAGCTTTTAGATACATTGACAGGTATTATTGAATACGATACAAAATTTGAAAATCATTATGAAACATTAGTAGAGGCAATCAATACTGGGAATGGAGATACTTTAAAAAAAGGGATTACAGATTTACGGGGGGAAATTCAACAAAATCAAAAGTCTGCAAAAGTATTAATAGAAGAATTAACAAAATTTAAAAATGCTATTGGAGAAGATGTTAGAGTATTTGGAAGCCATAAAGAGACCTTGCAGTCTATTTTAAAAAGCCAAGGAGCTGCGGTTGAGGATGATCAAAAGCGTCTAGAGGACCTTTTAGGGCAAGTAAACTATCAGAAAGATATAGAATCTAAGGGATTGGACATGGTGAAAATCCCCTTTCTTCCCACATTGATTGCTGGTGGGATAATGATAGGTGATGCAAGAGGTAAGTTAGGCTGGTTAGAGCCGGAATTAGCAAAATTACGTCAGAATGTAGATTATAAAATAACATTAAATCGTGTAGTAGGAGTTGCGTTTCATAATATTAGTGATATGCATAGTGCGATTGATAATGCTATTACTGCTCTTACTTATATGTCCACGCAATGGGATGATTTAGACTCTCGATATGCGGGCGTACTGGGACATATTGATAAAGCGGATCAAAAAGTTGATCAAAATAGATATAAATTCTTAATCCCTAACTTGAATGCAGCGAAAGACAGTTGGAAAACATTACGAACAGATGTTGTCACATTACAAGAAGGGATAAAAATTGCAGAGAAAAAAGAACAGGATTTTATGAATCATCTTCGTCCATCAAGCGTTTTCTACTTTTATAAAAAAATTCATAACGCATACACATTTGAAATAAAGACTGGAACAAATGCACCAAATGCGTCTTATAAAGTTATGAATTTAACTAAAAACACTGTTCATAATATGTGGAGTGGGGGACCAAATACAGACATGTGGGCTGACTGGCTTTCATTCAATCCAAAAGATGAATTAGCGGTGGTAGCAGTAGTAGATGGGAAAGAGTATGTTGTATATAAAGACAAAGTAGAAAATATAATGAACTGAACCCGAAAAGTTAGACAGAAAAATTACGCAGCAATTGGAGATGGTACACTAAACTGGACACTAAGTTAAGTGAAAAAGATGATTCAGAGAGTTCTCTTTCCCTTTATTTCTCACAAGCATGGTTAGTTTAGTCATATCTCGTCCTATATACATACTTTCATCTCCATAATATGTAGTTTGAATGAATACTGAAATAATATACGGAAGTTTAAAAATAAAATTAAGGATAGCTATTAAATGGATTGGTTATATTATTGGTTGTGGAGGTGAGAAAGATGAACAAAAAACAACAAGGTTACAATAAGGCAACTTCTGGCGCTAGCATTCAAAGCACAAATGCTAGCTATGGTACAGAATTCGCAACTGAAACAAATGTACAAGCAGTAAAACAAGCAAATGCACAAGCAGAGGCAAAGAAAGCACAAGCTTCAAGTGCACAAAGTGCAAACGCTAGTTATGGTACAGAATTCGCAACTGAAACAAATGTACAAGCAGTAAAACAAGCAAATGCACAAGCAGAGGCAAAGAAAGCACAAGCTTCAGGTGCACAAAGTGCAAATGCTAGTTATGGTACAGAATTTGCAACTGAAACGGATGTGCATGCAGTGAAAAAACAAAATGCACAATCAGCTGCAAAAAAATCACAATCATCTAGCTCTAATCAATAATGAAGGAAAAACACTTCTCTATCTTAAGAGAAGTGTTTTCTCAGGCTGTGGAGAAAGTCTTCTCCACAGCCTATATTTGTGTTTGGACCTCTTTTTATGTGTCAACACTAATAACAAAGAGGAAAGGGAAAGAGTTTTTATCATTTTAGCCAAGAAGACTCCTTCCTCAAGGAACGTGAAGGGTCGCAGCCCAGTGAGTAGGTGGGAGATGAATTGGCTTCGGACAAGGGATGGCATGAAGCCATCTTAATTGTTCGATAGTTAGTAAAGTGTTACTGGACAATTTGTCATTATCACTTCACTACCTATCGAATGTATGTTTGTTGTATAATAGACATATGTAGAAATGGAGGTGAAACGAATGATTATCAATAAAGCATATAAATTTCGTATATATCCAAATAAAGCACAAGCAACTCTAATCAATAAAACGATTGGCTGTTCTCGTTTTGTATTCAATCATTTCCTATCTCTATGGGATAACGCATACAAAGAAACAGGAAAAGGTTTGACATATGGTACATGCTCTACCAAACTTCCTGCCATGAAGAAAGAATTTGTTTGGCTAAAAGAAGTGGATAGTATCGCTATTCAGTCGTCTGTTCGCAACCTTGCGGATGCTTATACACGTTTTTTCAAAAAACAAAACAGTGCCCCGCGTTTCAAATCTAAGAAGAACAATGTACAATCTTACACCACAAAACAAACAAATGAAAACATTGCCGTTGTAGGAAATAAAATTAAATTGCCAAAACTAGGTCTTGTTCGATTTGCCAAAAGTCGTGAAGTAAGAGGGCGTATTTTAAATGCTACGGTTAGACGGAACCCTTCTGGCAGATACTTTGTGTCAGTGTTAGTGGAAACAGAAGTGCAAGAACTTCCGAAAACACATTCTTACATTGGAATTGATGTAGGACTAAAAGATTTTGCCATTTTGTCAGATGGAACAACCTATAAAAATCCGAAGTTTTTTCGATCATTAGAAGAGAAGTTAGCCAAAGCACAGCGTGTTCTTTCTAGAAGAACGAAAGGATCTTCTCGCTGGAATAAACAACGAATAAAGGTTGCTAGAATTCATGAATACATGACAAACGCTAGAAAAGATTACTTGGACAAAATCTCAACTGAAATCATCAAAAACCACGATGTTATCGGTATAGAAGATTTACAAGTATCGAATATGTTAAAGAATCATAGGTTAGCAAAAGTAATTAGTGAGGTATCCTGGTCACAGTTTCGAACCATGTTGGAATATAAAGCAAAATGGTTCGGCAAACAAGTCATTGTCGTATCGAAAACATTTGCTTCAAGCCAATTATGTTCTTGTTGTGGATATCAAAACAAAGACGTTAAAAATCTAAACCTACGTAAATGGGATTGCCCTTCTTGTAGTACACATCATGATAGGGATATTAACGCAAGTATCAATCTAAAG
>NZ_LDUK01000079.1:0-3817 GCF_001043575.1 Bacillus sp. LK2 | reverse complement strand
TACGTTCCATCTGTGGAACGATATGTTTAAATAGGTTTTCTTCACCAAAAATTTCACGAGCATTTTCCATAATGTATTCATCCACTTTACCATTATTTTTTAATAGCACTGGAAGAATACCTACAACTTCAATATCAAGATTATATTGCTCTTTTAATTTTACTAGTTGGTTAATGTAGTTTTCCGCACCTGTAAGAGAACGTTCTTGTGTTTGTAGAGTTATAAGAACATAATCAGAAGCTACAACTGCATTTTTTGTGACTTCAATTGACATAGGTGGAACATCGATAAATATGTAATCGTATTTATGTTTTATTTTCTCAAGTAATCCCTTAAAGTAGAAATCTTCTTCTTCTTCCGAAGAACACGATTTATATAGAAATTTTGCGAAATCTTGAAAATCAACATAAGAAGGAATTAAATGTAAATTTTCCATTATTTCAACTTCTAATCCATCTAAATTCCCCTCTTGAATCCCTTTCATCAATGTTTTATTTAAAGTTACCTGTTCGTCAGGATTAAGGATAGATTTTGTTAACATAAGGGATTTTGTTGCATTACTCTGTGGATCAAGGTCAACGAGTAAAGTTCGTTTCCCCTTTTTTGCGAATTCATAAGAGTTTAATACAGCATTAGTGGTTTTACCAACGCCACCTTTGTAGTTCCCAACAGTAATTGTAATAGCCATTTATACCACTCCATTTATTATTTGAAAAAGTCCTCTATATCCCTACTTCTATATTTTAGTAAAAGAATTATAGAAATAGGGAAGTATCTACTTTTAGAAATAGGGATATTTCCCTATGTTATATAGTAGATTATAGCAGTGATATGTGGTACATGCAATAGAATCTGTCATTTATACCACTCCATTCATTTTTGAAAAAGTTCTTATATCCCCATATCCCATGCCCATCAAGCTAAGAAAAGCAAATATCCTAAAACGAGAGAATTGATATCGTCAGGTGAACTATACAAATTTTTTGTTTGGGACGTTATAAAAAAGAAACAACCTTTCCTATAGTCTATGTTGTATGAGCTTAACTAGATGGCAAGGACCTATTTCAATATTTTTGATAGAAAAAGCAAGGATATATAGAAATATCCACTTATAGAAATAGGGATATTTCTATATTGTAAAGAAGATTATAGTAGTGTTATATGGTACATGCAATAGAATCAGTGTAAGCGTCAAATATTTCCCACCTACTATTTGTAAATAACCCATGAGATAATCTCCTTACATACTACATGTGGAGGTTTTTTTATGAAAAGACACCTATTAAAGAAAGAATAGGAAACTTACATTCAATACTATAAAAACAGTGGATTATCCAAAGGTGTCTAGTGTCAAAAACAGAATCTACCGGTTCATCGGCTATATTACTGGCTGAAAAAATTATCGCCTGAAACTGAAGATCAAAATAAAAATGAGCGTGTGAATTTATTAGGATTTAATAAAAAACAAATTAATCTATAAATCCCTTCTTTCTTGCAACAAGCTTACAAGGAAGAATTATTAATAAAAATAGAGCGTTTGCTAAACGCCCTTTTTTATCTGACTTCATCTTTATTATCTTTGAGATGAATTTATAATTGTGTTGGGTTTAAAGAAATATATTTTTTAGTTCCAACAATATGTAATTTTGTTTTTTGTCTTGACGTTTTTCCGATAACAATGAAAATCGATTGTCTTTCCTTTTGAATCAATAGCACGATATAGGTACATCCATCGACCTTTGACTTTCAATCATGGAAAAAGACCTCTTTTAGAACGTTAAAAATTCAGATTGTGAAATGAAATGTGAATTTGAAATAAAGTTTAACCGTTTTGAAAGAAGATTAACTGTTTATAAAAAAGCTAAATCAAAATATTGGTTTATTGTAGAAGAGCGAGTTTACAGATGATATGTTTATAATTGTGATAGAAAAGATGTGTTCCTATGAAAGACTTCTAATGTAACGGTTAGGCTTCAATAAGAGAGGGGGATTAAGATGTTAACAAACAAGTACTTAGACGATTTATTCGAAGAATTAAAAATAGAAGGTGAAACTTACTTTTACTATTTTTACTCCTATGTAACACCATCAGCATCAGAGTATTTTAAATACGGTCTTGGAGCATTGGCAGACCTTGAGCATTTAATCATATGTTTTACCGATAAAAGACTTATGGTATTAGAAATATCAATGAGTGGTAAGTTCACTGGTAATATAAAGTGTATAGACATGAAGGATATAGAAAGTGTGAAAGTTAAGAAAGGTTTGTTTAGGACTAAGATAACCGTCACTTCAACAGGTAACAGGGGAGATATTGTAATTAAAGCAAATAGTTTTACAATAGGCTTATCGAATCAGAAGAAAAACCTAATAAAATTAGAAAAGAAGTATAGTTAAAGATAAGAGACAAATAGGTTTTTATTTGAAGAAGGATTACAAAAAAATCAATCTTTTTTATAAAAGAATAATTCGATTAAATATTATAAGAGCATGTTTTGATTAATCTTTTTTTCAAAACACGCTTTTTTCTTTCGTTCTTTTATCACGGTTAATAGCATTAATTTGATCAAACTTTATTCGAAACCTACATGAAAATAGCTTATTGTGACAATTTACTAGGACAGCTAATGACTATAACTCCCTTTTTTTATATATTAAGTAACGAAATATGCTTCAATTGTTGTTTTTAAATAAAGTCACAATGTTTATAAGAAAGACGCGTGGATCTGTTTATCTAAAAGTGTGTTTTTATTGTGAGACAAAGCTACATCTAATATTAAACCCAATACATTTATGCATAGTTTTTCCAAATTACATTTGATAATATAGATAAATGGACGTTAAATACATAATATATTAATAGTTAGGGAGGTATTAGAAATGAAAAGAACACCTGAATTTATACTGGGTTTAATTGGTGGTATTTTGGGAGTTATAGGTTCTCTTATTATATTGATGATAGCTATTACTGTTTTGGATGGTGATATTGATTATAAAGCTGTAACTTATTACTCTATTTTATTAATTATTCAAATAGGGCTGTTAGTTTTAGCATGTTCAGTAAATAAGGTTAACAATATAGTCTACGGACTTTGTATGATATTATGTCCATTAGTAACATTGGTTATGTCATTATTTCTTTTATTTATTCCAGTAATTCTTCAAATTATTTCTGGTGGATTTGCGTTTCGACCTTTAAAACAAGAATCTAAATAAAATATTTAGCAATTCCAAAATCATGGTAAATATATAAGGGCTAATTTAAATAATATTTTTGAAGGGTGGTATTGTAATTTGAAACGTACTGTAGAATTTGTAATCGGCTTAATCGGAGGAATCTTAGGACTCTTACTTTCTTTATTTATTGTAATTGGTTGTATTTCTTACACAAGTTCTAATACTAGTTCTGGAGGTATTGAAGAATATATTATCATTACTTCTAGCATTGCCTTAATTATTCAAATAGGCCTATTAGTATTAGCTTGTTGTGTTAATAAAATAAATAATAAAACTTATGGTATTTGCATGATTGTATTAAGTATAATTTCATTGTTTTTAGGTTTATTTATTTTATTCCTTCCAGTGGTTTTACAAATCATTTCAGGTGCATTTGCATTTAGACCTTTAAAACAGGAGACTAATTAAAACAATAAGGTAAAGCAACTCCAAAATATACAATAAAAGTTGATTTTGGAGTTATTTTACGTTTACGAATCAGTAATGTATATTACGCCAGTAATTTTTCAAAGTCTCCCCCCTATACCTCCATTTCCGACAGCATAGGCAGGGATATAGGGAAATATCTAATTATAGAAAT
>NZ_LDUK01000078.1:0-8259 GCF_001043575.1 Bacillus sp. LK2 | reverse complement strand
CCATTCAGCAAATATTTCATGAAATTCTTCTGCAGTCAAATCAAGTGTTTGTTTCAAGAAGAAATATGCTTCACAAATTAATTGCATATCCCCATATTCAATACCGTTGTGAACCATCTTTACATAGTGGCCTGCCCCATTAGGTCCGATATAAGAACAGCAAGGCTCTTCATTCACTTTTGCAGAGATATTTTCAAGCATATCCTTCACTTTTTCATATGCATCTTTCTGTCCGCCCGGCATAATAGACGGTCCCTTCAATGCACCCTCTTCTCCGCCTGACACACCTGCACCGATGAAATTGATTCCTTCTTCAGCAAGACGTTTGTTTCGGCGAATTGTATCGACAAAGTATGTATTACCGCCATCAATTAAAATATCACCTTTATCAAGATGAGGAAGCAGAGAATCAATCGCCTTATCTGTAATTTCTCCTGCATTAACCATTAATAAAATCTTTCTAGGTGATTCAAGTGAGCTAACAAACTCTTCAACCATATGAGTACCAACTAAGTTTTTACCACGGTTTTCCTCAATGATTTCATTTACTTTTTCCTTCGAAATATCATATAGGGCAACAGAATACCCTTTACTCTCAAAGTTAAGTGCGAGGCTTTTTCCCATAACGCCCACACCAACTACTCCAATTTGTTGCTTTGGCATATTTCATCGTTCCTTTCTATGCATGTTACTCTGTCTATATTATAGTATATATACCTAAAGTAACACTTTAATCAAATAATCCATCTTATTTATTTCAATATGCTCCGCCAAGATGCGTGCAAAAGGACATAGGGACACGGCACATCGCCATCAAATTAAAAAATCAAACCTAAACCAGCAAACAGGAAATGAACATCTTAAACAAAACGGGGCTTTATATTATCCGTTTTCATGTATACAGTTAAGTTGAAATGAATATTTTTAACTACTCAGCCACACATTTCATTTAGAAGTTTAAGGGGCATGATTCCAGTGAAAATATGCCCCGCTCCTTATTACCTATAGAACGTTATTTTCATTTTTCAGCATATAAATTGCTGCCATGAAGATATAAATTGCAATACACCTTGCTGTCTTTCTTTGTTTTAAAACGTTGCGTGTGGCAAGAAAAGGCCCTGACCGCTTCTATGCATGGCCAGTCCAGCTCGACCATTTAAAAAAATGCTTTTCTGCCTTTTTTCATAGAATGACTGAGTAGTTACGATATTTTTTAGTATACAATTAGTCCCAAACCCTTTTAATGGGCCAATGTACTTTTTTTCATTTGGTCTTGGATTAACATTACCGTTATTAATTATCTTTTTTCTATCAGGCAAAAGAATATGAAATTTTCATCATTCCTGGCGGAGCGATTTTTCAACATTTAAAAAATGCTAAGTTGTTATCACTTGTTCAAGAATTGCATGCAGAAGGTAAATGGATAGCTGGTATCTGTGCAGGAACCGCTTTATTACATGCAGCTGAGGTGTTGAGGAATACAAAATTTTCAACATCATTGATATCAGAAGTCGAGCATTTAGTACATCTTCATGAGTGGGAGCATAAACAAAGTGCAGATGTAACGGTAGATGGTCAAATCATTACAGCAGTTGGCTCTGCCTATGTTGAATTTGCAGCCGAAATTTTGAAACAACTTCATTTGTTCGAGGAAGAGGAAGAAACGTTACTATATTTTAAAAATAAAAATGAACGATTTAATAAGACTTTAGCGTAAGTTAAGGTCTTATTTTGTGGGAAAAATCCATGCCCATCAAGCTAAGATTTTAAAGTACCCCCAAAACGAAACTTTTATCTCTATACAGTTATTTATGTGAATTCAGCAGATTATCTAATACAGTTATTATCTAAACCATCAAATCAAAATGAGCGTTGTAAAGTGTTTAATTTACAAGTAGAAAAATAAAAAACCACTTAGAGTGGTTTTTAATCACGCATTGCTCCTGCCTCTCGGGAGGTCATTGCTCCTTGTCCTTGGCTAACATCTTTTTGAATTTCTTGTTTTACTTTTTGTGCATCAGTTCCCGCAAATTTTTGTTTCATATTAGAACCCAAATTTTCTTTACCTTGTTGATTCTGTAGCATAAAAGTCCTCCTTTATTTATTGATTTAACAATCATATTATTTACAAAAACACTCGGTATATCCCGAGGATTCGATTGAAATTCACTTAAAGTAAAGGGACTTTTGTTTGAAAAATAAACATATATTCGTTGTTCAACTAACGCATAGTCATCCTCTGATAATGATATAGATCTATTTATGCCATTTTCTCCAGGAACAACTAAGATATTTCTAGCAAACTGTATATGGTTCATATTAAGCGATATAAGCTCTTGTAAGGACAACCCATAGTTTACTACTAAATTTATTATACAAGCGTTTCTATCCATAATTAGAGGGCGATATATAGCTTGCCTTTCTGTTAATCCCTTTGAAAAATCTAATCTCGTTACACGTATTTATTTCTATATAAGTTGTATCTTTTAGTACAGCCATGTTTAATCCTTCCAATATTAATTGTTTACTAAAATGAAAAAAGGACAAACCTTGCCCTGATAGGGATACGTAGGTTTGTCCTTTTGCATGTGGGTAATGATACATTTAATTACCATTATTATAACTGAATTTACAAATATTTTCAATTAGGTCTGACATCTTATTAACAAGCATACTAGTAATATTAAAATCTATTATAAATATATATCTTATATATTAAAAAGAAATAAAGATAAAACTATTATAGGCTATCAAAAATAGGGAAAAGACCTACTCCCACAAGGGAAAATTAGATATGAGAACGTAAAAAATCATAAATAGTAGAAAATGTATCCGTAGATATAAGGATTATTAGACTTTCAATTCTACAAAAAAGCAGAAAGAAAATTATATGTTTCTACATGAAATCGGAAAGAAATTGATACAAATCACATTATATTTATTCAACCATGTAAATAGGGCTTATTTTCTTTATTTTAGTAAATGGAGCAGTATTTAGCGTTCAATTATCCACAATTTGTTCAGATAATGTAGCTATTTGTTAACATTACTCAGTATTTACACATAACTCACATTATTATTGATGATTTTTATTAGATGAATTTAACGACACTAGTATTTTCAAGGGTATTGGGAAAATATTATTCACATTTGATTATATTTGTCCTCATATCCACTATTTTTATAAATATCCTTTTGATTTTTTGTAGATATAAAATCGGATGTTTTACTACACGTGAAGAATATTCAATGTGTAGTGTGGAGATTCTTCTATAGGTAGAAGAGGATTTGTATAGAAGTGTATAAAAAAAGACTCCATTTTACATGAAGTCCTTCTGATTTGGTATTTATAAATAGAGTAGTAGAAAAGGGGTGTTAATGAAATAAACACGAATAGCCCTCCACTTTCGATTTTTTCAAAAATAGAGAGCTTGTTGCTATTATTTTATTTCCATTGCGGTTAGCACCTGATCTGGAGCTGTTATTGTTACACCAGCACGTACTAAGCGTTCGAAGGTACGCATAAACTCTAGTAAATTAAACTGTTTTGGTAGCTCAATAACACGAAGTTTTTCTTGTGGCAGCTTATCAATTGCTTCGATAAACCATTCACGTACATCACTTGGAATTGTGCGTTCTTTATGGCCACGAACTTTTAATTTTTCACGCATTTCAATTTCTAAAGCGATATATGCATGGAGATTCACTCCCTGATCATATGCATATTTTCTAAATAACGTTTCTTCCTGGTATTTTAGATAATTACGGTGATAAGATTCTTCCGTCACTGGTACCGCAAACTTTTGTTTCAGTAGTGCATACACATTTTTAAACATCTTCTTAATGTTGTGAAGAGAGTACATTGAATAATGTAGACCAAAATTAAAGACAGCTTGTTCACGGTCACTATTTCTCTCTTTTGGTATATGTTGCGCAATAAGAGGGTAGATACCTTCTTTTGCTGCTGTATCAAGAATTTGATATTGAGATGTTTGATGCAATAGTTTTTTCAATGTATATACAATTTTCGTTGGATATCCTTCTTTTCGATCAACCATGTCGCGAAGTCCACGAATTACACTGCGAATTTGACGATGACAAGTATGCTTTAAAACATGAATGAATTTATTCATGTCTGCAGACAGTTCACCGATATTCATTTCTTGTAGGACTGATTCAATGAATTTCGCTTTACGGGCATATGTAGCTTTTGATGTAAATGGATCCCTATGTTGTTCTTCTCCAGATTCTTTCGTACATAAGAAGTCCGAATGGATAGATAGATATAATGTTGTATATCGTTTGGTATGCTTTACACCTTTTTGCATTTTACAAATTTTAAATAGGGGATTTCCCGTACATGGTAATGCAGTTGTTAATTCTTCGATAACCATATGGATCTGGTGCGGATATTTTTTATGTAAGAAACGATACATTCCACCAAAGTGAGTTTTGTTTCCTCTTTCATCCTGCTTGTCCAAAGAACGCTTTAAAGTTGTTTCTGTATGTTGCTGCATAGCGATGTCTAAGAATAGTTTCTTAGCTGCTACAGATAACTTAAAGAACGCCTTTGTAAATACAACAGGACTAATATATACGTAAGGATTTGCCTTTTCTGTTTCCTCATTCATAAAATGAGTGAGCTTAATTGTATAACGGCCATCAACTCCATTTTCAATGGAGATAATGTTATGTAAGTTTAATTTTTTCAAAGCAATATAGAATTGGGAGTGCTGGATATAAGCAAATTCTTCTTTATATTGCTTGTAATCTTCCCACATCATATGTATTGTTACATTTGGAATGACACCATTTGTAAAGCATTTTTTATGTAGATATAAGAATACTTCAAGATCTGCATTCGTAATTCCATATAATTTATGTTTTCTTCCTGTTTTCTCTGTAAGTGCAGACTTTTCTCGACGTGAAAAAGATGGTTTAGCTTGTTCTACAAAGCCTTCTACATCCGCAATACGTTCTTCGTATGTCATGTGCTGCAGAATATCTTCTAAATATGTATCTTTATAGCTGTAGTATTTCTCCTCAAATGTTTCCACAAATTTTTGCCAAGATTTTAGTGTTACTAAAACTGCGTTTGTTGTCTTTCCATTTAAACTACGCTGATTTTGAATAATAAATGATTTCCCCATCTTTTTCACCTCCGTTCTGCAAAATTCGAAATGTATGCCAAAATACTATAAAATATACCAATTTTGATTATAGCAAAACGAAAAATGATGAAAGGTGCTCCTTTAAGAAGAAAAATAGCAACTTGCAACAGCTTATAAAGCTAGGCGTATCAAGGGATATGAGAATTTTATTGTTTTTTTTTGTGTTAAGGATACCGCAAACGTGTTGCAAGTTGAAATATATGTATAAAAATAAGTAAAAAAACATCTCTTCCCTTGATATATAAGGGAGGAGATTGAAAATGACAAAAAAGTTAGGGTAAGGATACCGCAAACGTGTTGCAAGTTAAGAAGTACAATTACAAATCATGAAATATACCAATTATCGCTGATATGATAGGCTTAATTAGGTTTTTATGAATTACAATAGGGTGAGGATACCGCAAACAGTGTTGCATCTTATGTGAAAAATAAGGGTGAGGATACCGCAAACGTGTTGCAAGTTGAGTTATATGTACATGAATAAGTAAAAAGCATTTAATTCCTTGATATATAAGGGATTAGATTGAAAATGGCAAAAAAGTTAGGGTAAGGATACCGCAAACATGTTGCATTTTATTTGAATAACTTGCTGCATGTATAAAAAAATCACTTGAAAATTATAAAATAGAACAATTTTTTGTGTATTGTATTTGGTTGAGAAAAAATTATACTGTTGCAAGTTGGACGGAATAGGGTAAGGATACCGCAAACATGTTGCAAGTTGAAGAGTTAAGGAAAGAAAAGCGCAAAAGGAATGCAAGTAAAGAGGGATAGGGAAAAGAAATAGCAAACATGTTGCAAGTTATAGAGTTAAGGAAAGAAAAGCGCAAAAGGAATGCAAGTAAAGAGGGATAGGGAAAAGAAATAGCAAACATGTTGCAAGTTATAGAGTTAAGGAAAGAAAAGCGCAAAAGGAACGCAAGTAAAGAGGGATAGGGAAAAGAAATAGCAAACATGTTGCAAGTTATAGAGTTAAGGAAAGAAAAGCGCAAAAGGAATGCGAGTAAAGAGGAATAGGGAAAAGAAGGAGCAAACATGTTGCAAGTTATAGAGTTAAGGAGAGGAAAGCGCAAAAGGAATGCAAGTAAAGGGGAATAGGGAAAAGAAATAGCAAACATGTTGCAAGTTATAGAATTAAGGAGAGGAAAGCGCAAAAGGAATGCAAAGTAAAGGAGAATAGGAAAAGAAATAGCAAACGTATTGCAAGTATTGAATTAAAAAGAAGAAACCGCAAAACTTTTGATTATCTGTTACAATAGATTAAATATAATTGTAGAACAGATTTTTATTAACAAAACTAATTTGTTGGGATCCATGGTTTAGGGAGGAGTATGAAGTGGATAACTTATTACAAATGTTCCGAGATGCCTTGTTGATCTCTGAGCCAATTTATAAATCAAATGAGCCTTTATGGACAAAATGGAATGCATACTTTAATGATGTTGAAAAAAATAATAATAAAGTATTAACTTCATCTTATGCTTCCCCCTCATTTACTGCATTAGTATCGTGGTTAGAGAAAAAGCAAGAGTCCGGAATTACATTATTACAAATTTATGCAAAAATTGATTCTTATAAGGAAGAAATATATACGGAAATTGAAGGATTTATAGAAAAAGAATTTCAGAATGTAGCACCTTCAAATTCTATAATATTAGAAAATGATCAAAATATAGATAAGACAAATATAGTGAACCATGAGGATTATTACGAGGTAAATAACTCTGCTGTTTATTATAAACTAAGAGATGGAATTGCAAAGAATCAATTTGAAGAAGATGAAAATAGCAAAGTTTTACAATATCCCATTGAAACGAAGTCTTCTAATGGCGTTGCGCAACTTTCTTCACACAAAGATGAAGATTTAAGACTTACAAACACTGAAGAAGCGGCTCGATGGAATACCCTTGTTGATGATGTAATGAGTAATATGGATGATTTAACGGCAGATTGTTTAGATGCAATTACAATACAGTGGATAAACGAAGCAAAGTCTCCAGATGAGTTCATTGATTTTTCTTATGAGCAAGTTTTAGAGATGTGCAACATTCCAAAGACAATCGTCAAAAATAAAGAATATTATCGAGCTGAAGATAAAATTAAAATAGCAAAGAGAATTGCTGCTTTAGCGAGTATATTTATCTATTTAAATGATGATAACGAGGTAGTAGTATTAAATGATCGAGATGATGAAGGAGAAAGATTAGAATTAAAGCGTGAGGTTATTAAAAGGTTATTTGTATTAGATTCGGTTGTATTGTGGAGACATAGTGTTACAAATGAATATATGGGTATTGAATCTTGTCGTATTAAGCCCGGCAGCTTTTTAACTAATTATTTATATGGATCAAATAATACAACGGCTTTATTGTCTAAAAAAGCACTTGAATACAATAGTTATAGACATAAATATCATAAAAGGTTAATTCGATATTTAACGTGGCAATGGAGAATTAGACAAATGTATTCATCATTGAAAAAGCCTTATTCTATAGGAGGGGACAAGGGATTACTATCAGTAATGGACATTCCAAAAGATTGGAAGCCGAATCGTATTAGGGAACAGTTAGAAAATGTTCTAATGGATTTAGAAAATGAGAAAGTAATTTCTCATTGGGAGTATAGTGATCCGCTTGATGAACAACAAATTGGGAAACGTAACTGGTTTAAAAATTATTACGCTAACTTAGGAATAACTATTTTACCACCTGAGGAAATGCTACAGTCAATGGATAGGGTAATCGGAAAGAAGAGTATAGAGGAACCACTAGAACAATTACCTGAAGGAACAGTTGTTGAAGAGGTAAGGAAGACTGTAGAATCAGTCGAACAAATAGAGAAGAAGATCCGTGACCAAATACTGAAAGTGCATAATGAAAAAAAAGTAAGCATTCGTGAAATAGCAGATGAAATTAGTATTTCACCATCTACGTTGTCTAGATTTTGTAATTATAAAACAAAACGTCTGTCTAAAAAAGCATTAGAAAAGTTGACAAAATGGTGTGAAAGACAAGAAATATTAGAGAAGATGTAACTTAGACTAAAGACTGCTTGTGAACTACTCGCCACTTAGCAAAGCTTGAAGTGG
>NZ_LDUK01000077.1:0-4792 GCF_001043575.1 Bacillus sp. LK2 | reverse complement strand
TACTCCTCCTGCTGTTTGATTTCCTTCACTTGCTCCCTGTCTTACTCCTCCTGCTGTTTGATTTCCCTGACTTGCTCCCTGTTTTACTCCTCCTGCTGTTTGACTTCCCTGACTTGCTCCCTGTTTTACTCCTCCTGCTGTTTGACTTCCCTGACTTGCTCCTTGTTTTACTCCTCCGACTGTTGGATTTCCTTCACTTGCTCCTTGTCTTACTCCTCCTGCTGCTTGATTTCCTTCACTTGCTCCACTTACTTTTCCAGCTGCCTTCATTTCATCTTGAAGACTTGTTGTTCCTGATTCTTGCCCACTTGCTACCTCTGGTTTTTCATTCCCTTCTTTTTTCATATCTTCTTGAATAGATGGATTACCACCATTCTTTTTATCTTCGTCCTTATTTAAGTTACCTTTTTCCTTTTCTTTATTTGCTACATCATTGCCTTGTGTTTTTTTTTGATCCGCTTTTTTCATTTGATCTTGCAAAGACTCTTTATTTCCGGATCCATTCCCTTTTTTCAAGCCACCTATGATACCCCCAGCTGCATTTGCGGTTTTTGTTGCTGCAACACCTGCCCCTTGCGCTGCACCTTTTGCTCCTTTTCCAATCATATTTCCTAGACCTTTCATTGGTTTTGAATTTGCAAGACGGCCAACTCCTTTACCAAGTGCGAAACCACCTGCTAAACCACCCGCTAACATGCCCCAACTGCTCTTTAATCCAATATCGATTCCAAAAAGTCTTTCTACGACTGACGGGCCATCTAGAACTGCCATACTAAATGCGGCTAATGCAATAAGATATGGTACACCACTTAATTTGTCATGGAGAAACTCCGTTCCCATTATATATAGCTTCAAAGATAGGAATATCATAATCGTTGCTACAAATATATTGAGTATATTTGATAACACTGCTTTTAACTTTTGACCATTCGCAACGTCTGCTGGTGCTAAAATATTGGCTAACAAGTAGTTAAACGTCAACTCATAAAATAATCTCGCTAACTTAATACTTACTAATAACAACGTTAATCCTGTTATCAGTAAGGTGAAAAATATATTCCAAAAGTTCCAATGCCAGCGATAATACTTTTCTGGGAAGAAATCAAACCATCCATCTTTCAATTCTGCTAAAGATGCGGTTCCTAACCCATCCATTACTCTTTTATTTTTCAAAATTCCCTGTCCATCATCTGATAACTTTTTATCCTTTGCAAACTCAAAATCCGAATCAATTTTTTCTGTAATATCTATCTGTCTAATGTTTTTTTCTGGAATATGATTTTTCGGACTCATATCTTCTTTCTTTTTCCATTTATTTTGATCTATTACTGCAATATCCGTTATGTTCTTCTTAATAATTTCATCACTCAAAGAGCCTTTTTGCTCTGATTTTACAACTGCTATGGCATCATCGGTGAACTTATCGACCTTTGTCATACCAGTACTTAATAAACAAAGTACACTTAGCGTAACGAAAATATTGATGATAATTTGAGAACGGTTCATTTGTTTGTTCATAATGAACATATAGCCAATATATAAAAACGATATAGCTAAAAGAACGACGAACAATGGATATAACATATCAACAAACTCTTGTACTCCCGGCGAATTAAAGAACCCTTTAATCCCCAATATGGCATCTGTCACACCCTCCAAGCCATCTACAATTAAAGATAGACCTTGAATTATAAACCACCCTATCCATCGAAATACATAATTAACAATGTCACCTACTTGGAGATAATCCGAGAACTCTTCTAAAGTTTTTAAAATCTCTTCATCTTTCACCATTTATCCTCCTCTCTTGCTTACTACTGACCTAATACTTCCTTTGCTGTCCAATTCACCCTTTCATTCAGTCTGTCAATACGAATAATCAACTTCCCTTTTTGTTCCCGATCTACTGAAAGGAAAAGAACCGCATCTTCTAGACCAAGAATGACCTCATTTTCTTCTGTTACAAATGGCGAGTAACTATCTAAAATCAATTGCATTTTATCCGTTATTATCGGTACACACATTCTCTCTTCCTCCTTTATGTTTGGATTCAAAAAAGCACTCAAATATTTGAGTGCTTTTCTAACTTGTTACTTGTTCCTTTTCTTCTAAATCACGTAAAATTCGATTAATCTTATTTTCAACTGCTTGATAAACACTTTTGTCGATATGGTCATTGTGAGCCAGCATTTGAAATTCACTGTAAAACTCGCCCATTTCTTGATTTTTAACCTCATCTATGACTTTCCCTAACTGTGCTAAAAAGAACTTATCAACCAGTTTCAAAACCGCTAAATCAGTTTCAAAAAATTCAATAACCGTTTTTGATTTCCAATTTTCAATAGTGAGTGAATCAAACGGATTATCTTCTTGCTGAAACGCCTCTTCGGGAATATCTTCATCAATTCCCATCATTGTTGGTTCTTCTATTTGTTGCGGTGTCTCTATTTGGGAAGAAGTTTCCTGTTCTGGCTCTGGTGGTTCTTTCTGGGTTTGTTCTGCCTTTCTTTCTCCTAGGAAATCTACAATGAGTTTTTTAGGATCTACATCATCATGTAGGGAGTCAATATCTATATCTAAAATAGATTTATCTGTATCGAACTCTACCCCTAGGTATTCCCATCTGTATTTTAAGGCTGTCTCTTCTGTATTATAAATTGGTCGTGGTCTAATTCGTTTCCGCTCATTATCTTGACGTTTTATTACACGAATAACGGCACTTTCCCCTTCTTTAAAACTCATCAGTTCATTCGGTGTTAACAGTGGTCGTTGATCTAGGCTTTCGGTTTTATTTTTATCAGTAGAAAGACCTTTTCCACTTCGAGAAAGTGTGTTAATCGTCTTATTACCAAGCTTTTTAGACACTTTTTCGGCTGTCTGTTGATCGTTCGTTAATATATAAATGGTATTCCCACAGTTTCCGTCAATGGTATCTGCATCATCTCCATATTTGTTTTTCAATTGTGCATATGCCTGGATAACAAGGTTAAAACGAACATTTCTACCAAGACAAACCGTAATAATATTCGCCATTCCTTCAATACTCGGCATATTTCCAAACTCATCTAGGCAAAAAACCACCTCACGGTGACATTTCCCTCCACGAGCAAGGGATGCACCCTTGGCTAATATAAAATAAAGCTGTCTTACGAAAATAGAAGCAATGACATGATTAGAAGAGTCAAAGTCTGGTGTAATCATAAAAATAGCAACTGGTTTATCGAAATAATCCACTGTTGTTACCTGGATATCTTCATTTTCTTCTACTACTTTAAACTCTGTATGACCCGTCTTTTCATCTATTTTCGTAATAGAAATAGATGTTTTCTTTTGATCATTTCCCTTTTCATTAAATTGAATTGTATCCCCGACTTTTACTACTTGCTTATAATCCAATGCAAAACGTCCTGTGATATCTGCTTTGATAGACTCCTTTGAACCATCCGGAAATACAATTTCTACTCGTTTTCTAGATATTACTTTTCCTTTTATCGTTTTTCCAAACCCTACACGTTTTAAATCCACACTGTTTTTCGAAGTCATTTTTGCAATTTCATCGAACGTAAAGATAGAAAGTCCGTTCATTGTTTGGGTGAAGATTCCGCCTCGTGTCGTTCCTTTAGAGAAGTTTGAGGTTGCATATTGCATTTTCGCAACACTATCTGCTGGCAACCCTTCAAAGTATAAATCTAATGCATTTTCTGGATCTGCTTTTGGATCTACGATTACCTCTTTTGATCCAAGTTCTGATAACATATTTGCTACTGCATACATTGTGATTTTTTCTTCTGTTCCTTCTGCAATACATTTATCCGTAACAGCTAATATCATGGCATTACACAAGCTCATAGCGCATTGTTGCCAAAACGGATCTTTTACATTTGGGTTGTAATACAAAGTGTGAGACAGTGTTTTACATAATGCCTGTGCTGTTGAATAATCTCCATCCTTATAGGCATCTCTAACAAGTTGTAACAAGTTATAACTCATAGAATCAAGTGGGTTTAACAAGTTCAAAACTTCAATATGATACCCTCGTTCTTCCAGCGTTTCTTTCGATGCACTGATGAGTTCCCCCTTTGGATCGTTAAAAATTAAAGATGGTTTATGTTCCGCTCTAGAATAGACATCAATTGTAGGAAATACAAAGGTTTCCCCTTTACCAGAGCGAGTTGTACCAATGATTAAATTGTTTACAGGGCTATCATCAATGAATACTTTGTCACCTAATCGAGAGATAACAACACCACCGCCACCTTTAAATGATTTCTCTCGATCTGGTACGGCTCGATATTGCTTTTTCAGCTCTTCAACTGTTGTAAAGCGACTAGATCCTTTCTCATGATTATTTAAGTTTTTGAAGGAAGATTTGAGTTTGTATACTGTTCTTGCTATCGTTCCAATCACCATAAGGAAAACAAGCAAGTAATACATCGGATGCTCTGCAATCGGCATCCGAAAAAGAAATCCTATATCCATATGAAATGGTTTTGGATGTAATAAGTCACTAAATGTTGTTTCTATCAGCTCTAAAGATAAATTGAGTAAAAAATTAGCAATTAAAAACATTCCTACAAACAAAAAAGTACTCAATGGAATGAGTACTTTTTTTTCAGCTAACTTATATTTAATTGAGATTTTATCCTTGTACATGGGTTAGCGAATCCCCCCTTAAACAGTTACATCTGATTTTGATTGTTGTTTTTTTAGATTTGTTGGTTTCTCTGGATTTGTTGGTTTTTCCGGTTTTGTTGGTGGATCTACTGGTGGTTTCGGTTTATCTGGATCCGTT
>NZ_LDUK01000076.1:0-14774 GCF_001043575.1 Bacillus sp. LK2 | reverse complement strand
CGCCAAGCAACTAAAACACGAGTCATTTGACTCGTGTTTTTTTATTTCCCATGAAATAGGCTAGATTCCGTTAATAAAAATGTCGAAATATAGTAAGGGATCTTTTGAGCAGAAATATTGAGAAATTGATAAATGAATGGATAATCTTCGGAGCTGTAGCTTCCAAGTAAGTCATACCACCAATCAGTTTCATATCTAGAAATCATGCTTAAATTATAGAGCAATAAGTAATGAACAAGGAGTTCAGGTAATACTGGCTTAGGATTTCTAGGGTCGCTCGTAAGTGGTAAATAATAAGTATCAGTAAGATGCTCGTAGTATAAAGGAGTACTATACATAGGATTCCATGATTGAATGGGCGCTGTAAAAAGCACATTCGACTCATTAGTTTTCCCAGGTACATGTTGTATTGATAAATGCTTACAAGCTGTTTCAATGTAACGAGAGAACCTCTCCTTGGTCATATGTAGTCGATCTAATATATTAACCGGAAAGGAGAGTTCATTTTTATTTGGCGAATCGATTTTATATAATGTTGTTCCTTTTTGACTATAGTGAAATAAATTTTGTAACTCAGGAATTTTCCCCATTAGTTCTAACATGTTAAACTTTTCTGCTTCTAAGTGTTTCATGTGAAACAGTTGTTCTGCAGCATGAGAAAATAATCCATTTTTCTGTATTTTTACCTCATCTTCTAAAAATTGATACCCTTGTTTCTTTCTTTTACGTGTTGTAACTCCATGCGCTAAAACGGTCGTTGATTCTGGATAGTTTGGATCAATAGTTAACAAACAAGCTTTAAAAAGCTGGCTCATTCCATAAAACAACAACATTGGCTGAATGGAGAAGGGGGCTGTCTTATATAATTCATAATAATTTTTTCCGTGTTCTAGGTAATAAATAAAGGGATAACAATTTTCAAAACTTTTTTTTTCAGCATCTTGAATCGAGGATTTTTCGTAACAACGGGCAAGATAATGTTGTACATTTTGAGATGAAAAAAAGAAACTTAATTGCTGCCAAGTACAAGGTGTATGATGCATATATTACGCTCCTTTTATTGTCTAAAAATTCCGACATATATATACTTTCTTGACAGTATTTTAACCAATTGATAAGCTACTAATAATAATTTCTGGTATCATGGGGGGAACAATTATGTGGGAATCTAAATTTGTTAAAGAAGGTTTGACTTTTGATGATGTATTACTTGTACCAGCAAAGTCAGATATATTACCAAGAGAAGTAAGTGTTAAAACAGTTTTATCTGAAAGCTTACAGCTAAACATCCCGTTAATTAGTGCAGGAATGGATACAGTAACAGAGGCTGACATGGCTATTGCAATGGCTCGCCAAGGCGGTTTAGGAATCATTCATAAGAATATGTCTATTGAGCAACAGGCAGAGCAAGTTGATAAAGTAAAGCGCTCTGAAAGCGGCGTTATTTCAGATCCTTTCTTCTTAACTCCAGAACATCAAGTATTTGATGCAGAACATCTTATGGGAAAATATCGTATCTCAGGTGTGCCAGTTGTAAATAATTTAGATGAGCGAAAATTAGTTGGTATTATTACAAACCGTGATATGCGTTTCATCCAAGACTACTCAATCAAAATTTCTGACGTAATGACAAAAGAAAAGTTAATTACAGCTCCAGTTGGTACTACACTGGAAGAAGCTGAAAAGATCCTACAAAAGTATAAAATTGAAAAGCTCCCTCTTGTTGATAACAACGGTGTATTACAAGGGCTTATTACAATAAAAGATATTGAAAAAGTAATTGAATTCCCAAACTCTGCTAAGGATAAGCAAGGGCGCTTATTAGTTGGAGCAGCAGTTGGTGTAACGGCTGATGCAATGCTTCGTATCGACGCATTAGTAAAAGCGAGCGTAGATGCAATTGTACTTGATACAGCTCATGGGCATTCTCAAGGTGTTATTGAAAAAGTAAAAGAAGTTCGTGCGAAATATCCAGCACTAAACATTATCGCTGGAAATGTTGCGACAGCTGAAGCAACGAAAGCGTTAATTGAAGCTGGTGCAAATGTAGTTAAAGTTGGTATTGGACCAGGTTCTATTTGTACAACACGTGTTGTGGCTGGGGTTGGTGTACCACAATTAACAGCAGTATATGATTGTGCAACTGAAGCTCGTAAACACGGTATTCCAGTTATTGCTGATGGCGGTATTAAATACTCTGGCGATATGGTTAAAGCTTTAGCAGCAGGGGCACACGTTGTTATGTTAGGTAGTATGTTTGCCGGTGTAGCTGAAAGCCCTGGAGAAACTGAAATTTACCAAGGTCGTCAATTTAAAGTGTATCGTGGTATGGGTTCTGTTGGAGCGATGGAAAAAGGAAGTAAGGATCGCTACTTCCAAGAAGGAAACAAAAAACTTGTTCCAGAAGGTATTGAAGGACGAGTACCATATAAAGGACCTTTAGCAGATACAGTTCATCAATTAGTTGGTGGGTTACGTGCAGGTATGGGATATTGCGGAGCACAGGATTTAGAATTCTTACGTGAGAATGCGCAATTCATTCGTATGTCAGGTGCTGGCTTACTTGAAAGCCATCCTCATCACGTACAAATTACAAAAGAGGCTCCAAACTACTCATTATAATGTCTTATATGTAAATAGACGGAGATTTGATATCTCTGTCTATTTTTTTTTGATTATGTTAGAATAACGGTTATGTGAGTACATAGATATTGGGGGTAGCAAAAGTGAAAGGTATGTTTTGCAAAAGATTCATTGCGTTGGTAACAGTGCTTACACTAGCTTGTAGCATGTTTGTACCATATAGCAATGCATCAGCAGAAACAGGAGCCGCTTTAAACATTGAAGCAGGTGCGGCAATTTTAGTAGAAGCGAATTCTGGGAAGATTTTATATCAAAAAAATGCTGACGAATTACTGGCAATTGCTAGTATGACAAAGATGATGAGTGAATACTTAGTGAATGAGGCGGTAGCAAAAGGGAAACTGAAGTGGGACCAAAAAGTTAAAGTTTCTGAATATGCGCATAAAATTTCACAAGATCGTTCATTATCAAATGTTCCTCTAGAAAACGGTGGTTCCTATACGGTAAAAGAACTGTATGAAGCAATGGCAATTTATTCTGCTAATGGAGCGACAATTGCTTTAGCTGAAGCGGTAGCAGGAAAAGAAGTTGATTTCGTAAAAATGATGAATGATAAGTCAAAAGAGTTTGGATTGAAAGATTATAAATTCGTAAACTCTACGGGCTTAACGAACAAAGATTTAAAAGGACAACATCCTGAAGGGACAACTCCTGACGAAGAAAATAAAATGTCTGCGAGAGATGTTGCGATTTTAGCACAACATCTTATCCAAGATTTTCCGAAAACATTAGAGACAGCAAAAATCCCAAAAATGACATTCCAAAAGGGCGGTAAGTATCCAATTGATATGGCTAACTGGAATTGGATGTTAAAAGGATTAGTTAAGGAATATGAAGGTGTAGATGGCCTGAAAACAGGATCCACTCCAGAAGCAGGAGATTGTTTTACTGGTACAGCAGAAAGAAATGGTATGCGTTTAATTTCTGTAGTAATTAAAACAAATTCTCATACAGCACGTTTTGATGAAACGAAAAAATTATATGATTACGGATTTACAAACTTTGAAGTGAAGAAGGCTTATGCAAAAGATTCAGCAGTAAAAGGACAAGAAACTGTACGAGTTAAAAATGCGAAAGAAAAAGATGTAGCGGTTCAAACGAAACAAGCTATTTCCCTTCCAATGCCAAAAGGAAGTAAAGACGTTTATAAAACAGAATTTAAAGTAATAAATAAAGAACAAGAAGCACCTATTAAAAAAGGTGTGGCAATTAGTCAAATGATTATATCGCCGAAAGATAGCAATGACCCTGGATTTTTATCAGGTAAATCATTACAAGTAGACCTTGTAACGAAATCTGAAGTAGAAGAAGCGGGCTGGTTCACACGTTCTATGCGCGGAATTGGTTCTTTCTTTAGTGGTATGTGGAATGGTGCTGTTGATACAGTAAAAGGTTGGTTTTAAAAGCTCCTCATTGTAGGAGCTTTTTTTTATTCCTATTTTTCATACCGACTTTATGAAAAAGTAGTAGACAAGCATTAGATAGTTAATGGTAGAATGTAAGAGTATTCTTAATTTTCTCCTTTAACGGGGGAAAGCAATCACCTAGGGGGGTTTTTGTACATGACAAATGTAACAGGGACAGAACGTGTAAAACGTGGAATGGCAGAAATGCAAAAAGGCGGCGTTATTATGGACGTAGTTAACGCTGAACAAGCAAGGATTGCAGAAGAGGCAGGCGCAGTTGCTGTTATGGCATTAGAGCGTGTACCTGCAGATATTCGTGCAGCAGGTGGCGTTGCTCGTATGGCGGACCCAACAATTGTTGAAGAAGTTATGGGTGCTGTGTCAATTCCGGTTATGGCAAAATGTCGTATCGGTCACCTTGTAGAAGCACGTGTATTAGAATCATTAGGGGTAGACTATATCGATGAGAGTGAAGTATTAACTCCTGCTGATGAAGTATACCATTTAAATAAACGTGATTACACAGTTCCATTTGTATGTGGTTGCCGTGATATCGGAGAAGCTGCACGCCGTATTGCAGAAGGTGCATCTATGCTTCGTACAAAAGGTGAACCTGGAACAGGAAACATTGTAGAGGCAGTGCGTCATATGCGCCAAGTCAATGCAGAAATCCGTCAAGTTGCAAGTCTACGTGAAGATGAGTTAATGACATATGCAAAAAATACTGGTGCTCCTTATGAAGTACTACTTGAAATTAAACGCCTTGGCCGTTTACCAGTTGTAAACTTTGCAGCAGGTGGTGTAGCAACACCAGCGGATGCAGCGTTAATGATGCAACTTGGTGCTGATGGTGTATTTGTTGGATCTGGTATCTTCAAATCAGAGAACCCAGAGAAATTTGCACGTGCAATCGTTGAAGCAACGACTCATTATGAAGATTACGAACTAATTGCAAGCCTTTCTAAAGGATTAGGTACTGCAATGAAAGGTGTCGAAATTTCAACGTTATTACCAGAACAACGCATGCAAGAGCGTGGATGGTAATTAAAGGAGATCTTTAAAATGGTGAAAATCGGTGTACTAGGTCTTCAAGGTGCAGTTCGTGAGCATGTAAAATCAGTTGAAGCAAGTGGTGCAGAAGCTGTTGTTGTAAAGCGTATAGAACAACTTGAAGAGATTGATGGTCTTATTTTACCAGGCGGTGAAAGTACAACAATGCGCCGCCTTATTGATAAGTATGCTTTCATGGAACCTCTTCGTACATTTGCGAAGTCTGGTAAACCAATGTTTGGTACATGTGCAGGTATGATTCTTCTTGCGAAAACACTTATTGGCTATGAAGAAGCGCATATTGGTGCTATGGATATTACAGTTGAGCGCAATGCGTTCGGGCGCCAAAAAGATAGTTTTGAAGCCGCACTTTCAATTACGGGTGTGGGAGAAGACTTCGTTGGTGTATTTATCCGTGCTCCGTATGTTGTAAATGTAGCTGATGATGTTGAAGTACTTTCTACGCATGGCGATCGAATGGTAGCGGTAAGGCAAGGGCCATTTTTAGCTGCTTCTTTCCATCCGGAATTAACGGACGATCATCGTGTAACAGCATACTTTGTAGAAATGGTAAAAGAAGCAAAAATGAAAAAAGTTGTATAAGTAACTTGCAACTTGTATAAGATTATAGTAAATTGATGGTAACAATTTTATAAAATAAGCGTGTTGATAGGAAATAGTAACAAATGGCGTTTCTTATAGAGAGTCGATGGTTGGTGGAAATCGATAGAAACAGTTTGTGAATCCATCCTGGAATGGAATGTGGAATATCTTTATGATTAGTAAGCATTCCCGGTGAAGAGCCGTTATTTCTACTTGAGAGGAAAGCGGTAATGCTTTCAACTAGGGTGGCAACGCGGGTTAACTCCCGTCCCTGTTTATAGGGACGGGAGTTTTTTGTGTTTTATAAAATAAAAGGAGGAGTATATAATGCTTGATATTAAATTTTTACGTACGAATTTTGAAGAAGTAAAAGCGAAATTACAGCATAGAGGCGAAGATTTAACGGATTTTGGTCGCTTTGAAGAACTTGATACGAGAAGAAGAGAGCTACTTGTTCAAACAGAAGAACTAAAAAGTAAACGTAACGAAGTATCTCAGCAAATTTCAGTATTAAAACGCGAAAAGAAAGACGCGGAAGCTCTAATTCTAGAAATGCGTGAAGTTGGAGAAAAAGTAAAAGATCTTGATAATGAGCTTCGTACAGTTGAAGAAGATTTAGAAAGATTAATGTTATCTATTCCAAATATCCCTCATGAATCTGCTCCAGTAGGTGAAACAGAGGATGATAACGTAGTAGCGCGTACTTGGGGTGATGTGAAAGAATTTACTTTTGAACCAAAACCACATTGGGATCTTGCTACAGATTTAGGGATTTTAGATTTTGAGCGTGCTGGGAAAGTAACAGGAAGCCGATTTGTATTTTACAAAGGTGCTGGTGCAAGATTAGAACGTGCTTTAATTAGTTTCATGCTTGACCTTCACACTGACGAGCATGGATATGAGGAAGTATTACCTCCTTATATGGTAAATCGTGCAAGTATGACGGGAACAGGGCAACTTCCGAAATTTGAAGAAGATGCATTCCGTATTGAAAGCGAAGATTATTTCTTAATCCCTACAGCTGAAGTACCTGTAACGAATATGCATCGTGATGAGATTTTAAGTAAAGAGCAATTACCGATACGATATGCTGCATTTAGCTCATGTTTCCGTTCTGAAGCGGGTTCAGCTGGTCGCGATACACGCGGTTTAATTCGCCAACATCAATTTAATAAAGTTGAACTTGTAAAGTTCGTGAAACCAGAAGATTCTTACGAAGAGTTAGAAAAATTAACAAATGATGCAGAGCGCGTGTTACAATTATTAGAGTTGCCATATCGCGTTATGAGCATGTGCACAGGAGATTTAGGATTTACAGCAGCGAAGAAATACGATATTGAAGTATGGATTCCGAGCTATGGTACATATCGTGAAATTTCTTCTTGTAGTAATTTTGAAGCTTTCCAAGCGAGACGTGCAAATATCCGTTTCCGTCGTGAGCCAAACGGCAAACCAGAACATGTTCATACATTAAATGGATCTGGTCTTGCGATTGGGCGTACGGTGGCAGCTATTTTAGAGAACTACCAACAAGAAGATGGTACAATTATAATTCCAGAAGTTCTTCGCCCTTATATGGGAGGAAAAACAGTTATTAAATAAATTTAAACATTCATCGGTATGAGTGATTGGTAATTATGAGCGTTGTCAGTAGTGTAATGAAGGAGAGGGAAAGTGAAATTTTCCTTTCCTCATAATTTATCATAGCAGGGTTGACTAACTGTTTTTCTTTTGATATTATATTTGATGTCAATATGGAGGTATACCCAAGTCTGGCTGAAGGGATCGGTCTTGAAAACCGACAGGCGGCGAGAGTCGCGCGGGGGTTCGAATCCCTCTACCTCCTCCAGATATAATTGACAACAGCGCATATAAGTGGAGATTGGAGAACTCGTTACCAACACGTAACGAGTTTTTATTTTAAAACCAATCATAAAGTATGATGTAAGGACATAATGTCCTTATTACACACTCATATTCCGATGATTATCTTCATAGATATGAAAGGAGTCAACATGGATCTTATTATACAAACGTTTCCTTTAGATGGAAAAACTTTATATTATGTACAATGTCCTGTCTGTAAGAACAATAGAATTTTAAACAGTGGTGCAAATGTATCGCGCATTATAAGCGATGATACATTCCGTAAACTTTGTGGTTGCACTTGTGATGTAAAGCAAGCTGCGACAAAAGTAGAGGCGCCAAAAAAGGTTGAAAAACCAGCTGTAAAGAAAGAAGCAGCTCCAAAACGTACAGGTAAAGTATTAACAGCAGTGATTAACGGGAAAGAAATGACTGTTAAAGAGATTGCTGAAACATATGACATTAGTACAAGTACTGTTCGTCAGCGTATTAACGCTGGAAAACCTGAGAGTGAAATTATTGCTCCAACAAAGAAGAAGTAATTTAATAGGAAAACCCGTGCATATGCACGGGTTTTTTATTTTACAAGTTTACGTGTTTGTTTTAAAAAATGCCCAATTTTTTTAATGATTGGTTCGATTGAATCCCCATCTTTTAAAATATCGTACTCATTAATATTTAAGCGTAAAACAGGGCATGAATTAAAGTTATTAATCCAGTTCTCATAACGTCCGTGCATCTCTTTCCAATACTCAATTGGTGTTTGTTGTTCCATTGGACGTCCTCGTTCTTGAATACGATCGACAATATCGTCGAAAGAACCTTCTAAGTAAATTAATAAGTCTGGATGAGGGAAGTAAGGAGTCATGACCATAGCATCAAATAAACCTTTGTATGTTTCATAATCAGTTTCTGTCATTGTACCCTTTTCGTGATGCATTTTTGCGAAAATGCCAGTGTCCTCATAGATAGAACGGTCTTGGACAAAACCGCCACCATATTCGAAAATTCTTTTTTGTTCTTTAAATCGCTCTGCTAAAAAGTACACCTGTAAGTGAAAGCTCCAGCGTGTGAAATCAGCATAGAACTTGTCCAAATATGGATTGGAATCTACTTTTTCGAAAGATGTACGATAACCTAAAGCGTTAGCTAATGCAGTTGTCATAGTTGATTTGCCAACACCTACTGTTCCAGCAATAGTGATAACTGCGTCATTTGGTATATCATATTTTTGCCTAAAATTCATTATTATTTCGACTCCTTCAAGAGAGTATTTTGAAGAGCGGATAAGATGACATTTAAATCATCAGGATTTCTTACAAAATCCATATCGTCTCCGTTAAACTTCAATACTGGAATATCTGGATGATCCTTTTTGAAAGCATCCATTGCTGTTTCGTAATCTTTTGTAAGCTGTAGTAAGTAATTTGGATCCATATTTTTTTCGAATTCTCTTCCGCGCATCGCAATTCGTTTTTGTAATGTTTCTAGGCTCGCTGTTAAATAAACTATGACGTTTGGCACAGGCATATCTTGTGTAAGGATACGATAAATTTGCATGTACTTGTCATATTGAGAATCTTTTAATGTACGGGATGCAAAAATTAAATTTTTAAATATGTGATAATCTGCTACTACTGGCTTCCTTTGATTCAAATACTTTATGTTAATATCCTCTAGTTGTTTGTATCTATTACAAAGAAAGAACATCTCTGTTTGAAAACTCCATTCATCGATGTCTTCATAAAACTTTCCTAAAAAAGGATTTTCATCAACAATCTCTTTTAGTAAGTGGAGTTGCATGTGAGTTGAAATTTCCTTCGCAAGTGAGGTTTTTCCAACACCAATTGGTCCTTCAACCGTGATAAATGGTACTCCGGTCACGCTGTTTCCTCCTTTCAATCAGTGATTTACCGTGACTACTAAAAACACAAAACAGAATTATTGTAGCACAAGAGGGAAGCGAGCGGACTAATTTGATATAAAAAGTTAGAAAATAGATATGTATTAACTAAATTTTAGTTGAGCTGATGGTGCAATATTCGCCTTTAATGTGGCCTCCATTATTTTTAAAGCATGTACATTATCTTGATCATTGTTAGAGGCAATGCAATCCTGTGGTACATAAAGTGTATAATTTCTCATATGAGCATCATTAGCTGTAAAAAGGATACATATATTCCCAGCGATTCCTGTTAAAATGAGGTTTTCGATTTTTAAATAACCTAATAAAGAATTTAAAGGTGTTTCATAAAAAGCGGAGTAATGTGGTTTAATAAAAATATAATCGTCAGTACTTGGAGCAATGGCCTGAATAATATTTTCACTATATTCATTTGTACAATGAGTAATGAGTTGATCAATATCAGATCTCCAAAGTTGATAATGGTCATTAACATAAATTACGGGGTAGTCTAATGACTTCATCGTTTCTTTTAATTGTAAAATGGGATTCTTTATGGTTTCGCACTTTTGTGCTAGGGTGGGTCCGTGAGAAAATTGAAAATCATTAATCATATCGATGATGAGCAAGGCTGTATTTTTCATATGTAATTCCCTCTCTTTTTTCTTTAGGGTGGATTGAATTTGTAAAAGTTATCCCACCTGTAGGAAATGAAAAGAAGTGTATTTTATTTTGGGTGAAAGGACTATATTATGGAACAAGATATTTATTTTATGCAAATAGCAATAGAAGAAGCTAAGAAGGCAGAGGCAATACAAGAAGTACCGATTGGTGCTGTTATTGTGCTAGACGGTGAAGTGATTAGCGTCGCGCATAACTTAAGAGAAACAGAGCAAAGGTCTATAGCTCACGCCGAACTTTTAGCTATAGATGAAGCTTGCAAAAAATTAGGGACATGGCGTTTAGAAGATGCAACGTTATATGTAACATTAGAGCCTTGTCCAATGTGTGCAGGCGGAATTGTTTTATCTCGCGTAAAACGTGTTGTATATGGTGCAAGTGACCCAAAAGGTGGATGTGCAGGTACATTAATGAATCTTTTAACTGATGAGCGCTTTAATCATCAATGTGAAGTAGTAGCTGGTGTGCTAGAAGAAGAATGTGGTACATTGTTAACAACTTTTTTTAGGGAGCTTCGTAAGAAGAGAAAAGAAACGAAAAAACTAGAGAAAAGTAATGAGAACTAACGCATTTGCATTTTGTAAAAAAACAAGTTATACTGATAATGCCTTATTAAAGGCAACCGAATATTGGTTTTAACTTTGCCGTGCTAAGCGGGGAGGTAGCGGTGCCCTATACTCGCAATCCGCTCTAGCGAGGCCGAATCCCTTCTCGAGGTTATGTTGCTGTAAGGCCTGCCTTAAGTAAGTGGTGTTGACGTTTGGGTCCTGCGCAACGGGACCCCGTGAACCTTGTCAGGTCCGGAAGGAAGCAGCAATAAGCGGGTCTTCTCGTGTGCCGCAGGAGTGCCTGAACCGAGCTAACTGCTTAAGTAACGCTTATGGTACGTAATCGACAGAAGGTGCACGGCAGTTATATATGTATACAAAACTCACCTTTATATTAAGGTGGGTTTTTTGTATGGAAAATAACTTTTGGAATCTATAAACAGAATGGGTTATAATAAATGAGATAATAACCTTTGAGGGAGGCCGTATTTTCGTGTCATACCAAGCGTTATACCGAACATGGAGACCGCAAAAGTTCGAAGATGTAGTCGGTCAAAAGCACGTGACAAAAACGTTGCAAAATGCCCTTCTTCAAGAGAAAGCTTCACATGCTTATTTATTTTCTGGTCCGAGGGGAACAGGGAAAACGACAATTGCAAAAGTATTTGCAAAAGCAATTAACTGTGAACGTGCTCCGGTAGCTGAACCTTGTAATGAATGTCCTTCTTGTTTAGGAATCACACAAGGGTCTATTTCAGATGTATTAGAAATTGATGCGGCTTCAAATAACGGTGTAGATGAAATTCGAGATATAAGAGATAAAGTAAAATATGCTCCAAGTGCTGTAGGATATAAAGTATACATTATTGATGAAGTTCATATGCTTTCTATGGGTGCCTTTAATGCGCTTTTGAAAACTTTAGAAGAGCCGCCAGGACATGTTATTTTTATTTTGGCGACAACAGAGCCGCATAAGATTCCAGCTACGATTATTTCACGTTGTCAGCGTTTTGAATTTCGAAAGATATCAGTAAATGATATCGTTGAGAGGTTATCGACGGTCGTGACAAATGAAGGTACGCAAGTAGAAGATGAAGCGCTACAAATCGTCGCACGTGCCGCTGAAGGTGGTATGCGTGATGCACTCAGTCTTATCGATCAAGCAATTTCTTATAGTGATGAGACGGTGACGAGTGAAGACGTTTTAGCTGTAACAGGCTCTGTATCTCAGCGATATTTAGGTAACCTAGTAGAATGTATACGTGAAAATGATGTATCAAGAGCGTTACGTATTATAGATGAGATGATGAGTAAAGGGAAAGATCCAGTTCGCTTTATGGAGGATTTCATTTACTATTATCGTGATATGCTTTTATATCAAACTTCACCACAATTAGAACATATGTTGGAACGGGTAATTGTAGATGATCAATTCCGTACGTTAAGTGAAGAAATGCAGCCGGAAGTAATCTATGAAATTATTCATACACTTAGTAAGGGACAACAGGAGATGAAGTGGACAAACCATCCACGAATTTTCTTAGAAGTGGTTATGGTGCAACTGTGTCAGCAGTTTATGATGCAAGCAAACGGTACAGATCGTTTACAAGCGATTATGAACAGGATGCAGCAACTGGAGAAAGAGTTAGAACAAGTTAAAAAGAATGGTGTGCCCGCTGGTGTGCAGCCGGAAGTAAGAGAGACGCGTGCAACACCAAAACCAGTACGAACAGGAAGTATGAAAATTCCTGTCGGACGTGTGAATGAAGTGTTAAAGCAAGCGAAGCGTCAAGATTTAGAACAGTTAAAAGCTGTATGGGGTGAGTTGTTAGGAAGGCTCAAGTCTCATAACAAAGTGGCGTTTGCTGTTTTATTAGAAAATAGTGAACCAGTAGCGGCTTCAGATGATACCTATGTGTTAGCATTTCAATATGAGATTCATTGTAAAATGGCTAGTGAAAATCGAGAAGCGATGGATACATTGGAACAAACTCTTTTTGAATTGCTAAGTAAAAGGTTAAATATGATTGCTATCCCGAAAAGTGAATGGGGTAAAATTCGTGAAGACTTTTTACAACGCGAAGGTGGGAATTCTGAAGAAAGTCCAGAACAAAAAGAAGATCCTCTTATAGAAGAGGCTGTAAAATTAGTAGGGCAAGAACTTATTGAAATAAAAGAGTAATAATAATTAGGAGGAATTAATTATGATGCGTGGCGGAATGGGAAATATGAATAATATGATGAAACAAATGCAAAAGATGCAAAAGGACATGGCGAAAGCACAAGAAGAGCTTGGCGACAAAACAGTTGAAGGTACAGCTGGTGGCGGAATGATTACTGTTATTGCAAATGGTCATAAGCAAGTTCTTGAAGTGAAAATTAAAGAAGAAGTTGTAGATCCAGAAGATATCGAAATGTTACAAGACTTAGTATTGGCTGCAACGAATGATGCACTTAAAAAGGCTGAGGAACTTTCAAATTCTACAATGGGTAAATTTACAAAAGGGTTAAACTTACCAGGTGGAATGTTCTAGGAGGATATTGAAGTATGCATTATCCAGAACCGATATCAAAATTAATCGATAGTTTTATGAAATTGCCAGGAATCGGACCGAAAACAGCGGTTCGACTGGCATTCTTCGTATTAGATATGAAAGAAGATGATGTGTTAGGTTTTGCAAAAGCACTTGTGAATGCGAAGCGAGATTTAGCGTATTGTTCTGTATGCGGGCATATCACTGACCGCGATCCTTGTTATATTTGTGACGATTCGCATAGAGATCAATCGGTTGTTTGTGTAGTACAAGAGCCTAAAGATGTAATTGCGATGGAAAAAATGAAAGAATATCAAGGTGTATATCATGTTTTACGTGGTGCGATTTCGCCAATGGAGGGAATTGGACCTGAGGATATTAATATCCCGCAGTTATTGAAGAGACTGCAAGATGAAACAGTACAAGAAGTGATATTAGCAACAAACCCTAATATTGAAGGGGAAGCTACAGCGATGTACATATCCCGCCTCTTAAAGCCAACGGGTATTAAAGTAACTCGTATTGCACATGGTCTGCCAGTTGGTGGAGATTTAGAATATGCAGATGAAGTAACGTTATCGAAAGCTTTAGAAGGCCGTAGAGAGGTATAAGAGGAGAAACAAAAATGTTCTTTCAAAAAAAGGGTAAGCTGCGTAAAGAGTATGATGATAAGTTAATTGTATTATTAGAAAAAGTGAAGAATGAATGGTTACGTCAGAAGAGACTAGTTGAACAAAGTGTTGAACCATCTCAAGATGTACTTTGTTCTTTAAAAATAGCAGAGGCGAAGTATTTTTTCTTGTTAAAAGAAGCGAAGCGTCGTCCTGTGAAGATGGAACAATGGTAAAAGGTCCTGCTTTTTAAAGCAGGACCTTTTGCTTTTTATCGATCTATTTGGAAACAAAGGTCCTGCTTTACTTTGGAAATATAAAGAGGTGAAAGAGAAGGTGGGAATAGAATCAGTTGTATATAGTTGATGGTCAGTACGGGGAAGAACTATTACTGATTAAAAGTAATAAAGATGAAGTGATAGGAGTTATGTTGTAGATGTTCTTTTTTATTGTCTTGTCCCATACAAATAGATATGTATAGGTCATTCATAAGGAGGAAAAAATGAATTCTACAATTATTATTGTTGGTATTCTTGCTTTGGTTTTTATTTTTCTTGTTTTTGGTGTTTCTGCTAAACCAATACGTTTTATAGGAAAAGCACTCTTTCATGTTACTTTAGGTATAGCGTTATTATTTATTGTGAATGTTGCAGGGGCATATTTTGATTTTCATATTCCAATTAATATAGGCACAGCTACAGTATCAAGTTTATTAGGGATGCCAGGTGTTGCTGCATTAGTGATTATTAAGCTATATATAATGCCAAGATAAAATTATTTTGGCATTTTTTTAAAAAGCGTTGACTTATCGGTTGTTAATATGATAAATTAATAAGCGTCGTCAGCAACGACAGAAAAAAGTTGTTGACAGATTTAACTCGAAATGTTAAATTATAAAAGTCGCCGAAACGCGATGTTGAACTTTGAAA
>NZ_LDUK01000075.1:0-21186 GCF_001043575.1 Bacillus sp. LK2 | reverse complement strand
CCTTAAGTTGATGGATGTGGGGTGGTACCCCATGCCCATCAACCTAAGATTTTAAAGTATCCCCTAAACGGAAATTTTGTGTTTTTTTGAACTTTTATTTATTTTTCGTATATGACGTAATACTTCTTAAGAAGATTCCTAACCCTGCAAAAAAGAATCCTAAGCATAATAAGCTGGCTGGCGTTCCCCAAGTGATTTGATCTAGCATTTTTATCCCCTCCCATTTATTATCATATAGTATTTATTAGAATTTATCCATATTTTCCCTTAAACAGGTGCCGCCACATGCCCATCAAGCTACTATTTTGAGAAACCTCCCATAACAAAAATTTTACCTTTTCACAGTTATTTATAAGAGTTCGGCTCAATTTTTCTTTTTTGGGGGTATTTGCTCTTCTTAACTTGATAGCGATAGGGTAGCACCATCAAAACGCAGATTTCATACGCTAAGCAAAATTTTATAATGGCTTGTTAAACTAAAATAATGATAACTAGTTTCTTTTAACTAAACGGCAATACATTTTCGTATTACCTTGAAATATTATATTTAAATTTTAATTTATTTTTTCTAAGGTACTCTTCCATACTACTTATATTTTGAGTTTCATCTGCCAATGCGATATAACCATCAGGTCTAATCAGAAAAGCAGAACCAAATTTAATACCTGCTTTCTGTACTCCTTGACTATACGGGAATGTATGCAAAAGAAGATTATTTTCTTTTGCAAAGTTACTTAAATCAGGAGTTACATCTCCATATACATGTAACTGCCAATCAAAAGATTCAAGTGGTGCAAAATTATCTGTATCATCAAAAGGAATCCATGGTAAACGATCGCCTCCATGAATTTTACCTACATTCCCTTTAGCGAGCTTACTGTTTCGATAGTTAATCCGTATTTGCGAAACAACTTTAAACATCGTTTTCCTAACTATTGAAAACTTAGTCATCTTAGGGATAATAACTGGAATTAAGTATTGGCGATTGAACTTTTTACATACGCCGTTACCAACAATAGAAGTAAATACTCTATCTGTCGTTGCGACTAAAGTTTTGGCAAATTGTATTCTTTCTTGTTCATAAGAATCTAGAATAGATTCATCAGCTTTTCCTTGAATCACGGCCCCAAGCTTCCATGATAAATTTACTGCATCACCAATACCCGTATTCATTCCTTGTCCCCCTGCTGGACTATGTATATGTCCAGCGTCTCCTGCAATAAAAACACGTCCTTTTCTAAAATGTTCACTTACCCTATGGTGTACTTTGTATGTTGAATACCAATTCAATTTCCTAATCTTTAACTCCGTGTTTTTCTTTATATATGGTTCAATTAAAGAAAAAACGGATTCTTTGTTTTCTTCTTTCATTAAATCCTCAGGTATTATTCCAATTAAACGTAAAGATCCAGAAGTACGAATCGGCATAACAATCATCAATCCATCTTTAAAAAGCCTCATTTGAAAACCAATATTTTCTCTGTTTTCAGTTTGTACATCTGCTACATAAAAGGTTTGTTTATATGTGCCACCAGGAAAATTCAAGTCTAATCCCTTTCTTACTGAACTATGTGCACCATCACATCCACACAAATAACTATAAACATTTTTTTCTTCAACACCATTCTGTATTGTAACGACGTTCACATGGTCATCTTTCTGATTAAATGATACAAGCTCAGTATTCCATTCTACATGGACCCCTTTAGCTTCTAACTGTTCAATTAAAAACTTTTCATGTTCATCTTGTGGGAAGCTTAGCATAAAAGGATAACGACTTTGGCCTTTTCCCATATTCTCAAAGTTAAATTTAGCCTTCAATGTTGTATTCCTATAAAATTGCATATTAACAAATTTAATTCCTTTTTGTACGACCTGATCTGCAAACCCAAACTGACGATAGAACTCTAATGTTCTTGCTTGCACACCCATAGCTCTTGAAGTTTCTCCCGGACCTTTATTTTTATCGATAATTCTAAAAGGGATTCCTTGTTTTGTAAGTCCAATAGCTAAAACTAATCCAGTTGGTCCAGCTCCAACAATTAACAATTGATTCTTCATAAACTTCCCTCCCCATTTCTAAGCGAAATAATGAACAACGTGTTGTTTTATTTTATTTCAAATTATAATCTTGAATAAAACTCTTAACAATAATCAAAAATGATGGATGTGTCGTATATCCGACATATATTCTTAATGTGTTGAAAAAATTCAGATGGAATATTGCTTGCGTAATATATATAGCGATTTACGAGTTGTTTGTACAAAAGAAGCCATCCGAAATGTATTTGTGGAATTGATGGAAGAAAAAGCAACTGTACTGTGAAGGGTCACCCCATCATTTCAGGAAACTGTGACACAAATTAACCGGTACCTTATACGTAAGGAACCGGTTAATGAAATGAATGAACCAAGATTATTTATATTGTATAAAACTTCAGACAACATATGGTTACACTCTTCTTACACATAACCCATTTCTTCCCTTGCTAATTTAACTTCAACACTGCACTAACCGGATTATGATCACTGTTTTCAAACTTCAAATCATGCCCTTGTACGCTTACAATCTCCACATTTGGAGAGACTAAAAAACCATCAATAATCGTAACAAAGTTCTCACCTTCAACATAGCTCTTCACATTGTCACGAACTGTCCAAACGGTATCATCAACAGCCCACTGGAACCCACCATCAGTGAAATCTTCTGGTAACTGTACTAACCACTCTGGCCAGTCTTCTTTAAACCTCGGATCCTTTAACTGCACATCAGATAATAGTTGATTCCAGTCTCCACCAAGCACAATATAATCGCCATTTATGTAATGTTTATTCATATACTCTTTCAAAAACTCAACTTGTTGCTTTCGAATGTTTCCACCCTTATCATATGCAGATAAATGAACGTTCACCATTCGTAAATATTTTCCGTTATCAACTGGAACCTTATGCTCAACAATCGCTCGGTCTACGTCGAATAATTGACGAAGCCACATTTCTCTTCCAGGAAGCTGATATCTCGTCACTTCTTCTACTTTATATTTTGAAAACGAACCAAGTCCACTGTTCGTATATCCGTGTGGCTTCTTAATTGGTACCGGCACCCACTGCACATTAAAGTTATCACCAAACGTAGACGCATGATCTTTCAGTCTATCTTGAAATGCCTTATACTGATTCACATCAAATGAACGAAGTGACTTCTCATCCATCTCTTGCGTTAATATAAAATCAGAATCTTCCTTTTGTAAGAAAGACAGCATATTGCTGATATTCTTTTCTGTTTGCTCTTTACTACTAGAGCGCGAACCCTTTCCTCCGTCTAAGAAGAAATCTTGATCTTTATCTAAACCACCGAAGCCAATATTAAACGTTGTCACCTTAAACTCTTTCCCGACTTTAAGAACGCGCTCGTTATTATTGGTCACCATCAATTTCTCAACATCCTTATGCTTCACATTCTTAATTGCCACATAAGTAATAAATGCTGTGAAAGCACCAAATACCGAGCCTGTCCCCCATAATAAACCTTTCATTGTCTTCTTCAATCTCATGACTCCTTTATTCTCTTTTTAAAGTTTGTATATGTGATATTTTAATTTGTTTCTATATTTAAAATATATAACGTAACTCTAAAGGCTTCAAGTACGATAAAAGGGATTGATGCGATTCACGCATTATATAAACGAAAGAGCCTACTCACACGAGTTGGCTCTTTCCCCTCTTATTTTATAAAACTTCAATCGTTACGCTACATCGAAAAATAGATAAATTCTACTTTTGTAACCCATTAATAATCGTATCTGTATTCCATTTCATCATTTTCAAATAAGTATCTCCATCCTCACCTGATTTACCTAGTGAGTCTGTAAAAATTGTCCCTGCAATCGGCACGTTTGTTTCTTTTGAAACAGTTTCCATACTACGTCGATCTACACTTGTTTCCACAAATAAAGCTGGAACTTTGTTTGTTTGAATTAAACTTACAACATCTCTAATTTGATCTGGAGTACCTTGATTCTCTGAGTTAATTTCCCAGATGTATCCTGTCTTAATTCCATATGCTTTTCCAAAGTACTTAAAAGCACCTTCACTAGAAATTAAGAAACGTTTTTCTTCAGGGATTTGATGAATTCTGTTCACAGTCTCATCATGTAACTTTTGAAGTTCTGCTATATACTTGTCGGCATTTTTAGTATATAACTCTTTATTTTTAGGATCTTCTTTAATTAATGCCTTCTTCACATTTTCAGCGTATAAAATACCATTTTTAATATTCATCCATGCATGTGGGTCTGGTTCTTTTTCCAATCCCTTTGTTTCTAAATAAATAGGCTCTACACCTTCACTTACCTTATAAACCGGTGCATCTTTCTCTGATTTATTTGCAGTTTTCAATAATTTTTTAAACCAAGCTCCACCTTCTTCTAGGTTTAGCCCATTGTAAAATACCATATCTGCATCTGTCATTTTCATAACATCTTTTGGTAGTGGATCATATTCATGCGGGTTAGCTCCAATTGGAACAAGACTATGAATCTCGACTTTATCTCCGCCAATTTGCTTCACCATATCATATATAATTGAGTATGTAGTTACAACTTTTAATTTTCCACTGCCTTCTTCTTTTCCATTAGTGTTACTAGAACACGCTGTTAATGCAAATACAAAAATACAAAGTATTGAAAACAAAATATTTTTCAATTTCATCTTTATCCTCCAATCAATTATGACAACTCTGCTCTATTTTTTCTAATTTTGATAGCTCTCCAAAACAAACCTTGTGACGGTGAGAAAAAGAATGCCAATCCGAACAAGAATGTTGCAACAAGAACAATTGTTGCACCTGAAGCAAGATTATAAGAGAAACTAAAATATAGCCCTACTACAGATGAAAGTGCACCAATACCTGCTGCTAAATAAATCATGATCCATAAACGGTTTGTTAATAAATACGCTGTAGCCGCTGGTGTAATAAGCATAGCGACCACCAAAATAATTCCTACAGTTTGAAGTGATGCTACTGTAACCATTGTAAGTAGAATCATTAAGCCATAATGAATCCATTTGTTCGGTAATCCATAACTTTGTGCCATTGTCGGATCAAAAGTAGATACAAGTAATTCTTTGTAAAATAAAATCACAAGGCCAATAATGACAACTCCGATAATAAGTGTCATCCACATATCAGAAGAACGAACTGATAGGACGTTCCCGAATAAAATATGGTACAAATCAGAACTACTCTTCATAAAGGTAATTAAAATAATCCCTACAGCGAAAACAGATGTAAACATAATTCCTATCGCCATATCATGTTTAATTCGACTATTCTG
This sequence comes from Bacillus sp. LK2, assembly GCF_001043575.1. Lineage (NCBI taxonomy): Bacteria > Bacillati > Bacillota > Bacilli > Caryophanales > Bacillaceae > Bacillus > Bacillus sp. LK2. The sequence continues at coordinate 15,850 of NZ_LDUK01000075.1, read as the reverse complement.
ACTTACAAATCCAATTCCAATTGCAGTAATAACCCCTGTTAAAACTGCACCTATAAAATAGTTCATACCAATCATATAAGACAGTGCTACTCCTGGAAGAACGGCATGTGAAATTGCATCACCCATTAACGCCATACCCCTTAAAATGATAAAACATCCAATTACACCACAAATAACTCCTACCATAACGGAAGTTAATAATGCCTTCTGCAGAAAACTGTACTGCATTAATGCATCTATAAATTCTACAATCTTCATGATGAATGTACCCCCGCTGAATTATTAAATAATATGCCCTGATTCACATATGCCTTTGACATAACAGTTGGTTCTAATACTTGTCGTACTTCTCCATAATGAATTAGGCTTTTATTCAATAATAGTAATTTATCAAAATACGATTCTGCTTTACTTAAATCATGATGTACAACAACAATCGTTTTTCCTTCTTTGCGTAACTCCCTAAGAATTTTAATAATGGTCTCTTCACTTGTTACATCAATTCCAACGAATGGTTCATCCAAGAAGAATATCTCCGCCTTTTGTGCTAACGCTCTCGCTAAAAAGACACGTTGTTGTTGTCCGCCTGAAAGCTCACCAATTTGTCGATTTTTAAACTCTTCCATTCCAACTTTTTTTTGACATTCAAATGCCCAATCCCGCTGCTCTTTCTTTGGTCTTTTCATCATGCCTAAAGATGGGTAAGTTCCAATTAGCACCACATCTAAAACTGTTATCGGGAAGTCCCAATCTATATCACTTCTTTGTGGCACGTACGCAACACACTTTCTAATGCTTCGAATATCCTCTCCAAGAATCCGAACATAACCTTTATCATTTGGGATTAAATCTAAAACAGCTTTCATTAAAGTAGATTTTCCTGCTCCGTTTGGACCAATAATTCCAACAAGTTTTCCTTTTTCAATATTAAAGGAAACATTTTGGACCACTTGATTCCCTTGGTATGATACAAACAAATCTTTGACAATTATAACCTCAGTCATTTTTTGTGGATTCCCCCTTCTTTTTTTCTTACGTATAATTATTTTGCGTAAAGGCAACTTTTCAACAAAAAAATATAACATGAATTTACATCCATACCCAAGTTTCCCTAAGGAAACTTTTTTATACAAGTCAAATTATATAAGCTAGATGCAAATTTGTAAACTAGTTTTTATGAATTTACGAATATATAATGAAAATCATTATCGATATTAAACAAAATACATGATCCATTCTATGATTTTTCAAAAGGATATTACTGTGAAAAATCAGCAATATAGTATATAAACGAAAGAGCCTACTCACACGAGTTGGCTCTTCCTCTACTTATCAATAAAAATAAACTTTCAGATGTTCCTCTAAGAGCCTTGCATTATGTCCCCCTAGAGATACATATTTCATGAGACTGGACTCCTTCTGTTCGAGAATACCATTAGGCTAATCCTTCAATGTATTATGATTACACCAATAAAAAAGAACTCAAATTAATCCCAAACAACACCTCGCCTCTCGTATTCCATTCTATATTCAACGGCAGCTGCAATTTTGGAGCTTGCGAACCTTTCCGTGATCCAAAGTCCCAAATCGAGTCCTGAAGTGACTCCTCTCGCAGTGATAATATTCCCTTGATCCACAATTCTGTAAAGAAGCAGCTCTGCCCCGTATTCACTTATTTCATTCTGCGCCAAATGGTGCATCGTCGCCATTTTACCATCCAATATGCCAGAAGCAGCTAGTAACATACCTCCTGTACAAACTCCAGCAATGATTGTTCCTTCGTCGTGCATCTCTCTAATCATTTCGGTCAATGTTCCAATCTCTGCTTGCTTTCGTGCCCCATGTTCAGCTTTATGATTCCAGCCACCACCAGGTACAATTAGCAGATCTGGACGATTATCCATTCGTAAAAAATCATTTAATTTGACCGTAACTCCAAACGAAGTAGTAACTTCTTGTTTTGGTTCACTTGATATTAGTTCAACCGTAAATGGAGCCCCTTCTTCTATCGCTCTTTTGAGTACCTCAAAAGGTGCGAAAGAGACAAGCTCTCCGAAGCCATCAAACAATACAATTTGTATTTTCATTTTTAGAACACCTCATATGCTTTCTTTTGTGAATCGTAGACATATAAAACGATTCGGCGATTATGTAATTGATTTACAAAAAACCTCATCCAATAGAAGAAGCAATACCCCTATAAGCATAATAGGTCATAGTTAGAAATAGAAGTAAGTCTATGAGAAGCTTGCAAGGCACGCCTAAATTATTCAAATGAAAAATAATATCCTACATAATTAAACACATTTGCAAACCCTACATTTTCTACAACTGCGACAGAAGGCTTGTTTAATTCAAAAATCATACGTTAAACCGCCTTCCTGAAACTGTTCTATTCTAACCTTATCATTTTCACAGAATATTCTCTATTCATTTTGATAGTTGGTTTAAACTGATGGCATTAGATAAGTGAATATGTAAGTAAATATATAGTAAATGAAAGAGCCTACTCACATGAGTTGGCTCTTTCATTTACGTTTGTTTCTACTTTATTTAACACTGAAAATGATTTATTTCTATTTTGTGTTTACTAATAAATGTGTCAATGCTTGTTTTAATGGTGTAGCTTGACGTTGTAATAATAAATTTAAATCGGTATGTGTTGATTCTAATCCCCCTTCACGAATTCCTTTTTGAGTCATTACTAACATTGGAAGGTAGGCTTCAGGTACTCCAGCACCTTTTAACATTTCTTCATAAGAAGAATCGTCTACTTCTAATAAAGGAATTTCTTTACCTAATACTTCACTTAATGTACCAACAAATTGCTGTTGTGTTAAATTTTCACCAGAAAGTTCATAAATCTTATTTTTGTGACCATCGGCTACCAAAACATTCGCTGCTGCTTCAGCTAAATCTGGACGATATACCCAACCGATTTTCCCTTCTCCTGCAGAAGTCACCCAAGGGGCACCAGCCATACAGCTTTGAATTGTACCAAGTTCATTTTCCACATACCAGTTGTTACGCAGAATCACATAAGGAATACCTGATTCAATAATTGCTACTTCACGTGCTCTATGCATGCCTGCTAGAAAGAAGTTATTTCCTTCTGCTCGCGTAACACTTGGATAAATAATTTGTTTTACACCTGTTGCTTTGGCAGCTTCTACTGTATTTGTATGCTGACGTATAACTGTATCAAAGTCGCCAAATGTTGACATGATGAATAAACGATCAACATCTTTGAATGCTGAAAACAAGGTTTCTTGATTTTCAAAATCCGTTACACGTACTTCTAAGCCTTGTTCCTTATAGCTAAGTGCTTTTTCAGAATTGTCATCTCGTACACCAACAATTATTTCTTCAACTGATAATTTGGTAAGTAAATACTCAACAATTTTAGAACCTAAATTTCCGTTTGCACCTGTTACTAAAACTTTCATACAATCTCCTCCACTACAATGTTATTTTTGATTTTTGTATACATTACATATACTATTTCTTAAGAAGGGTTTATGTAAGTAGGCACAATTTAATAACATAGTCATAAAAATAGTACTTAGAGTAAAAGGGAGATTTTATTATGGCACGTTTTAGTTATAAAGATGAATCGATTTCTGAAGAAATACAGCAAGAAATTTGTCCATTAACAGTTACCCAAAATGCAATTGCAGGAAGATGGAAAATCGTGATTTTGTGGCATTTAAGCAAAAATGAAATTATTAGATTTAATGAATTATTGAGGATGTTACCTGGTATCTCAAAAGGAATCTTAACTAGACAATTAAGAGAACTTGAAGAGGACGAGCTAGTACACAGAGAAGTTTATAAAGTTGTTCCACCAAAGGTAGAATATTCTTTAACAGATCAGGGGAAAAAGTTTATACCTGTATTAGAAGCAATGCAAGTTTGGGGTAAAGATTTACTAAATAAAAAAATAGAGATGTATGAAAAACATAAGGACTAATAAATCATTACTAACGTCTTATTACCAGTAGATAGAACGTATTGAGTTCAAGTTAAATAATGAACAATATGTTAATGTAAAAATTAAACAACTTAAAAAAAGAGCCTTTCTACATCAAAATTAAATAACCCTATTATCATTACGCACATTATACAATCCTTAAATTAATGGGCATGTGCCTTCCCTAAAAAATCTCATAAAAAAGGAGTGGTAAATCCACTCCTTTTTTATATCTTTTTGACAAACACCTATCCCTGATTCCTCTGCACCTCTCTAAACTCCTCCTTCACCTTCTCTAACAACCCTTCTTCCGTAATTAATCGATACGCTGTATTTGCTAGTGCTTTTGCGGATGTAATTAACGCTTTGTCTCCTAGTTCTGAACGTGCTGCTTCTCTAAATTCATTCGTATGCGCAATTAAATCGTCTGGTCCGATTTTAATGTACGGATGAATTGTCGGTACGACTTGGCTTACGTTTCCTGCGTCGGTTGAGCCAATGCCTACTCTTTCTTTACGGTTCACATCTTCACCTAGTAATTCTAGTTCTTCAGCTACGACGTCATTAAATGTTTTTGTTACGAGTAATTCATCGATTTCATTTTGGAATTGATGAATTTTCACTTTTGTACCTGTTGCTAATGCTGCCCCTTGCGCGATGTTTCTTACTTTTTCCGTTACTTCCGCACATCTTTTTCTCGTTGCTGCGCGGATGAAGAATCGCGCTGCTGCATAGTCAGGAATAATATTAGGTGCTTTTCCGCCTTCTGTAATGACACCATGGATCTTCACATCTGACGGAAGTTGTTGGCGAAGTGCATTAATGCTGTTATACAGCTGGATAACTGCATCTAATGCGTTAATCCCTTCTTCAGGTGAAGCAGCTGCATGAGCTGTTTTCCCGTAAAAATGAAAATCAAGTGGATCAACCGCTAGTGACGGACTCGTTGGAGCTGTTTTTCCGCTCGGATGAATCATAAGCGCCGCATCAATGTTTTTAAATAAACCAGCCTTTACATAACTCGCCTTCGCACTGCCATTTGGTCCCCCTTCTTCAGCTGGTGTCCCGAACACGACAACCTCCCCGCCGATTTCTTCAAGCGTTTCGGATAATGCGATTGCTGCTGCAACGCTAATTGTTCCGATTAGATTGTGACCACACGCATGGCCTAATCCTGGTAAAGCATCATACTCAGCTAAAAATGCAATAACTGGTCCTTGTTTCCCTGAACTTTTTCGCGCAATAAAACCTGTTTCATGACCAGCTATATTATGTTGCAGCTGAAAACCTGCACTTCCTAGCAATAAACTTAACGTTCTTGATGCGTAAAATTCTTGATTACCAATCTCCGGATTCGCATGAATATCATGACTTGTTTTTATGTACTTTTCCTTATTTCTTTCTATACTCCGGGCAATTGTTTTTCTTTGTGACGTTACTCCTGTCGCTCCCATTTTTCTTCCTCCTTTATTTTCACGTAAAAAAGCCTCTTTCTAAAAGATAGAAAGAGGCTTTGGCATATACAGTCAAAATGAGCTTCTTTCTTATCTTTCAAGTTAACTTGCTGGAATTGGCACAGTATTCATATAGAATCCGCTGCCGAGGTTTCGTAGGGCCAGTCCCTCCACCTCTCGTGATAAGAATTTTCATAAAATTGTATTAAATTATTTTCATTCTAAGTTTATTCCGACTAAAAGTCAAGGAATTCCTATCCGAATTTACCGAATATCTAAAAACCCTTTTAATACACCAATTGTTTCAGGTGCTTGTAGTCTTGCACATATATACGGAAATTCCGTACTACCTTCAAACATCATTTGAGCTGTTAACGGTGCTCCTGCCCAAAAAATTTCATCATCGATTAATACAAACGGGAACGATTTGTTTTGCCTTTGTAACTTTACATTTTTTAATGGAACTGGTCCATCACTATATACCGTTACTTGTGCATTCGTACGCATTAACGCTTGCCATACTCGTTTATCAACTTGCCTTGTACTTGGAAGTGAAATGATAATTTTTCGCTTTGCCGCTAAAATATCTTTTAATAGTCCTTTCGGCTCCTCAAGATTCATTTCCATAAACCAGCGTAAACGTTTCGAAATTTTTCGCTCCCACACTTGTCTTGATGTCGTGCGATCATACACATCTCCGTGGCGTTCTATATGAGCTGTTAATTGTGATAACGCTTGTTTTCTCGACAAGTTTTTACGCATATAGTGGCAATCTGATAATTGAATGAACTTCCCTCTCGCTCTCGTTACAGCTACATTGACGAGACGATGGTTTTTATGATCAAAGAATAACACACCAGGACGTTCTTGCGGATAACTATCCACCGTATCAAATATCATCATATCTCTTTCGGAACCTTGAAACTTATGAACTGTTGCGGCTAAAACTGGTACGTGTTGATATTTCGTTCTCTGCAACAGTTCTCTAATACACGTTGATAAAAAGCGAGACTGTGCTCGGTACGGCGTAACAACACCGATAGATTGAACACCGTCTAACAGTCCAATTAAAATCATTTGCATCGCTACTAAGCCAGACATAATATTAAAACGCGAACCTGAAGCAGCGTCTTTTAAAGAAAATGCTCCCATTAAGCTCGTATCAAATAAAACATTCGCCTCATTTGCGAACGGTTGTAGTTTCGCAAGTTCTTGACGCTCTGAAACAGATGGATGATCATACACTCTATTTTTATAAATAAATGAGTTTGTAAACTTAGATATATCCGCATGCATACGTCTTTGTTCCTGCAACATAAAAAGGTTGGGATGTACTTCTGATTTATTTACAGAATCAACAATCCCTGCGTGATAAAACATATCTTCACCGAGCCATTTGCGAACGAGTTCGTGGTTCGCCATTGCGATTGGAGGTAACTGTAAAAAGTCGCCACAAACGACAATACGTTTTCCAAGAGAAGCAGCTAATGCGATTTGCGGAACATATGCCATACTCACTTCATCTACGACAACTAGATCAAATGTACGCTCATAAATAAGCGCATCAATTGCACATTTCGATAAAGTCGCACCGATTACTTTCGCATTTTCAATATATTCTTTTTCTACTTCTTTAATTTTCGCTTTTTGTTTTCGAAGTTCACTTTCTATTTCTTGCATACGCTTCTTATCAGAAGACGTTGCCTTATACGATAGTATTTTTTCACGAAGATCTTGGCGTGTTTCTTCTAAATAGAGCCTTTCCTCTCCCCATGATCCATTCGTCGTTTCTACTAGCCTCGATGCAAGTAATGTTTCATGATTTCGTATATGTTCATGTTGGCTAAAGCCGTAACGAACAATTTCACCAGGCGTCCATTTCTTTTTCTTCTCAATTTGCTTCGTTACTTCACTCATTAATACATCTACTGCCGCATTACTATGAGCTAACACAAGTACCGATTTTCCTTTTTGATAATGAGCTGAAATAATACGTGATAAATTGTAAGACTTCCCTGTTCCAGGTGGTCCCCACACGTACGTTGTCGGATTGTAAAAAGAACGATACGCCAATTCATTTTTCGGATTTTTCATCTTCTCAATATGCTTTGGACTGCTCGTCCCGTCAACGAGACGCTTTATACGATTACGTTTTAGCTTATCTTTACGTGCCTCTTTCAATCGCTCTTGCAGCTGTTCTAAAAGTTGCCATGGTTCACTGTATAAAACAGCTTCGCGTATTTCACCTTGTATATAATCATTTAATTTCAGTTCTATTTCTAATCCATGTACAGATAATACTTCCCCTGTCGCTTCCTCACCATCGAACTCAATTCGAATCGGTGAACCTTCCGGTAAGCTTACTTCCGAAATAAGCTGAAATACATATACTGTACTTTCATAATCTGTATATAAAAAACGACCGTTAATGATAGAAATTTTACTACCACCTATCGTCTTCCAATGTTTAATTTCATACGCTAATGCATAATGCCACTCTTTCATCGTTTCCGATAATGAAGGAGTTTGAGTAGGTGTATTCATCGTATAATCTCCTTCCTTCTCCCCAAACATACTTTCTCACTATACCATATAAGACGCTAAAATTTGTAAGGTTTTTATCTTGCTTATTTTCTTAATTTTCAATAATATATTGTGTATAATTTTCAGAAAGAAGGAATCTACATGCCAGTTAGAAGAATCGAACACGTTGGACTTATGGTTGCAAACTTAGAAACATCTATTTCATTTTATGAAGAAGTAGTCGGCTTACAGCTCATTAAACGTATGGGACATCCAAACCCAGACTTAAAACTTGCTTTTTTAGGTGTGGAAGAATCGAAGGAAACGATACTCGAATTAATTGAAGGCTACAACTCTTCTCTTCCGGCAGAAGGAAAAGTACATCACATTTGCTTTAAAGTGGATTCATTAGAAGATGAAATCGAAAGACTAAAGAAACACAAAGTAACCTTTTTACTAGGAGAAGAAATTGAAACATTACCCGATGGAACACGTTACATATTCTTCGCTGGTCCTGATGGAGAGTGGATTGAGTTTTTTGAGACGGAGAGATAAAGTAAGACTTTAATTAGAAGGCTTTTGCGGGATAGAAAAAGAGCCGGAATTCCGGCTCTTTTTTTTGCAAGTACGCAATCAGTAGCAATAAAACATACCTTCAACCCGAAAACTCACCTATATTAAAAACAATCATTTTGTTAGGAGTAGAGAGTAGAGAATGGTAAATACAATCTATATTATTATTTTTTGGATACTTATACTCTTTCCAATCCTTTATATAATCAAGATAAAACATTGGAATTTAAAAATAGTTGCCGTATTTGTTGGAAGAATCCTATTAAGTGTTATCTTTTTCATAAATGGAATGGTGTTAGGACTACAACGAAATTGGGTAGAGCCTCCCTATGAAACAGAATGGGATTTTTTTATAAAGTCTTTGCAACATGGGAAAACTGATGCGCTTATACACTTATTACTTCTAATTATTATCATTACTTTAGATTTAGCAATTACATTTTATTATATTAATAAAAAGAAATAAGGTAGTTCTCCTGTTTTTTTCTTTCACCTTGGCCCAAATTGATGAGAAAAACGGACCTGTTATCAGGGATTTTCTTGCATTTTCTCTGTTATACTCATTTAAAAATAGCTTAAATCATACAATCTTCACTACTCCTAGTTACAAAATTATAGTTTTGTTCATAATTCCGTAACATGTATAGATGGGTATATGTGTTATAATCAACTTAGCAAATTACAAATAAATTTGCATTTCCTGTGCCCCTTACCTCCCAGTAAGGGGCGTACCCTTTTACAAATAACTATTTTAATACAACTTTTTTCACAGTACTTTCACGTCAATTTCACAAATGTAAGAACTCTCATATGTTAGACTTAGTACAACCTTTTCCAAGGAACTATATGCCAATACACGAATCCCTATCTATATAGGGATTTTTTTATTAAGCATAATAAGACATAAAGGAAGAATTCAAAAAAGAAGGGATTATCCCCTTCTTTTTTGAATTCCATGTCCCTTATTATTTACTATAACCATGATTCAGTTTAGTTAACTTTTCATTGATGTGAAAAATTCTTACTCTAATATCTTTAACACCAGATGCTTGAAGTCTGTTTTTGTGCATTTCTCCATATTTTTCAGCATCTTGTTTTTCTTCAAATACATAGATGCCTCCAGCTTCTTTTGTTTCTTGATTTTCCGTCCATATTTTCCAATGAAATCCTTCTTCTTCATTAATACTTTTTGCTAAATCCCAAAATGCTTTTTCCATTTCTTCACCAAAAGGACCTTCAAACGGAAAATCAATTTGTAATAAATATGCCATTTTCACTCACTCCTATTTTCAATATTTTTCAATTCGAATGCAGGTAATACCTTAAATGAATGCTGCTATTATTCCTGCACTCATTTGAAATTTCACCCGCATTTTCACAAACCCTTTTATAAAATAATTACAAAATGATAGCAACTTGAACGCATATAGTTTAACGGCTTTAGGCTGTGTTTAAAAAATATGATACAAACTTATCCCTAAACTAAGGACAAATAAAACAAGCGCAGGTATCGCTTTCTTAAAGGGATCTCTCGCTAATACAATAAGAGTTAAGGCAGCTGCAAGCATCGTACCGCCTAACAAAAACCCTGCCAATAAAGCTGCTATTGGGAACCAAATTCCTATCAACATTCCAATTGCTCCTACAATCTCAAAAGCCCCAGTTAAGAAGTTAAAAAACGAAGGTAAACCAAATCGTTTGAACTCATCTGCCATTTTCCCAGATATAATTTTCGTACCTGTCATTAAAAAGAACAGAAACAACACAACTTTTACAATATTAATTAATATTAAAATAGTAATCACATCTTTCTTATTTATTTGATAAAAACTCAGTATTGTTCAGATAGAAGCCACTGCCTTTACCCTATTTCCTGAGATTAACCTTATTGAGGTTGATTCAATTTAAATTCCCCTTTCCAATATTAAAGGGATAAAAAATATATGCTATAGCATATATAATATAGAAATTTGACTAGTACTAGACAAAAAATCGATCTTAAATCACATATCATACAAAATAAAGCTATCTACCCATTCCTTCAAACAAAATTATATGCTATAGCATATATAAAACGGAGTTTGTTCCTTATAAATAACATAGCATCAATAAGGAACAAGTATTAATAGCGTGTATCATACAATTTGTTTAATAATGATTGTAATAATTTGATCTCTTCTTCACTCAAATTACTCGTAACCAAATGGTGAGCGTCTTTCACTACAGGCAAGATTGTTTTCTTTAACTCGTCACCTTTTTCAGTTAAAAAAAGGTTGTGTGAACGTCTATCTTGGTCATTCAAAGCCTTCTTTACAATCCCTTTTCTCTCCATTGACTGTATCATTCTTACGACAGTAGTTTGATCTTTATCAATAGCTTCTGCTAACTCTTTTTGAGTAGTCCCCCTTTGGCTACAAAGTACATTAATAATCCCCCACTGCTCTGGTGTAACTCCATAAGGCTTTAATCTCTTGGTAAAATAATTGGACATTTTCACATCAGTACGATGAACAAGATAGCCTATTAAATCATGTAAATTCATATATCACCTCGATAAATTAAGATATAAAAGGGTATAACATATCAATTATTCACAGTGAATTTGCTTGTTTTACTAATTATATGCTATGGCATATATATATTAAAGTAGGTCATTTTAATTGTCAAATGAATTACCTATTATTTTTCTACGGCAAAATTCATTCCATACATTATAGAAGAAATATCTAATTTGATAATGATATTTCTTCATTTATTGTAGCGTTCTTGTTCTGTATGGCGTGCTACTCTAAGTACGACGTTAACTAAATTCAAATTCTTTTAATTATCGGCTTAGCTAGATTGCCTTAAAATTAGATTCCATTTAAAGCTAATTCAATATGTGCTATTGCTATTACTATTGCTCCTAATAGCTTTATTAGTTACACCAAATTAGAATTTTAAAAAAGAGGGCAATAATCCCCCTCTTTTTATGACTGCCCGGATTGCGTATCCCTTATTATGTAACATAGCCACGATTCAATTGAGTTAGCTTTTCATTGGTATTAAAAATTCTTTAACACCAGATGCTTGAAGTCTGTTCTTGTGCATTTCCGCTTATTTTTCTTCAAATACATAGATGCCTCCAGCTTCTTTTGTTTCTTGATTCTCTGTCCATATTTTCCAATGTGAATTTCACTGGAAGTTTCTTTGATTTGATAACGCCCAGATAAAAGCTTCCTTATCTAACTAATCAGCAAAAAAACTTGTAGGCATCATTATCTAAAGTTTTATTTTGCTCTACCGATTTAACCTCTCGACAGCTTCCGCGCTTGTATCTACACGTTTAACGAAAAAAACTAATAGTAGTGCAACAACATTCATGCCAAGCGCTACATAGAATGAATATTGAATTCCGGATAATAAAGCCTTCTGAGTTAATATTGCCTTCGTAGTTTCAGTGAAGGTTGTTGGATCTACATTAGCCATTAGACTTTCAGCTTTTGTTTTTGTTACAGAATTCATAATCGTAACAAGAATAGCAGTACCAATTGAACCGGACACTTGTTGAGCTGTATTATTAACAGCTGTACCGTGCGGATTTAAGCGAGTTGGTAATTGATTAAGACCATTTGTCATAAGTGGCATCATCACCATCGCCATCCCAAACATCCGCAGTGTGTAAATAAGAATAATATGTATGTGACTAGAGTCGATTTGCAGGTTTGCCAGCATATAAGTTGAAACAGCTGTAATGGAAAGTCCTACTATACCAAGAATCCGAGGGCCATATTTATCAAATAGTTTACCTGTAATTGGTGACATAACCCCCATTATTACCGCACCTGGAAGCATCATCAGCCCAGAGCTCAGCGGCGAAACACCGCGGACGTTTTGTACATAAGCTGGTGTTAAAATCATACCCGAAAACATGGCCACTGCGTTGACAATTGCAATTACAGACGCAAGTGCAAACATTGGGTACTTGTAAACACGTAAATCCAATAACGGTTCATTCATTTTTAATTGACGGATAATGAAAGTAATTAGGGCAATAGCGCCTATGATTAAGGTTGTTAAGACAACTTTATTCGTCCAACCATCGGAGCTTGCAGAACTGAATCCATATAACAAACCGCCAAAACCGACAGAAGATAATAGTAATGAGAGATAATCAAGTTTTGCATTTTTGTTTTGTTTCATGACATTCTCCGATTTCCAAATCCCTAACAGTAAGCTAATGATTGCTAACGGTAAAATCATTTCAAAAAGCAAACGCCAGTCATAATACTCTACAATATAACCCGATAGTGTCGGTCCAATTGCTGGAGCTGTAATCATAACTAATCCAAAAATCCCCATTGCTGTTCCCCTTTTTTCTCTTGGAAAGCTTACTAGCATAATATTCATTAACAAAGGCCCCATGACTGAAGAACCTGCTGCTTGGACCATCCGGCCAGTAAGTAATAAACCAAAGTTCGGTGCTAAAGCCGCTAAGGCCGTACCAAGAATAAAAATCACCATAGATGTAATAAATAAGCTCCTATTGGAGAAGCGGGTTATTAAAAATGCTGATGCCGGAATTAATATACCACTTACAAGCATATACCCTGTAGAAAGCCACTGGATCGTTGAATAATCTTTAATGTCTAAATCCTTCATTATTGATGGCAAGGCTACATTTAAAAGCGAGTTATTTAGAAATGAAACAAATGCCCCAATAAAAAGGATTACAAGCATTAAATATGGTGGTTTTCTTTTATGTAATGTTTCACTCATATATTCATTTGCCCCTTCAATATAAATTCCATTGATTAGTTTAAATCGTTTGCATATCTGCACAAGAATACATTGTCCTTGCAGTATTTTGCCAAACTCTTCGAATGGATATTCTCTTTTTAGCAATTCTACTTGCTCAACATAACATTTTAATATCTTTTTTATTGATTAAACCTTTATAAACATTTAAATAAGATTTTGAATGAATATTTAAACACGTTTGTTAACCAAAATTAAATTAGGCTGAAATAAATAAAAGGAGCAACTAAACATACCCTTCTAAAATAAAGTGAAACTTTAATTAGTGGGAGTTTTACAGGCAGCCCCCCATCTAGCTGCTTTGCTTTCGCTGAATTTTGAGGTGGAGGTGTCTTACTGCCCGCAAATAGCGGGATAAATCAACAAGACCACACACCCATTCCTTTAAATACGGGCTTGTAAATCTAGTTATGTAACCATCCATAAAAAGGAATTTTACATAGGCTAAGTCTAACATTACATTTTTAAAGTGAGGGGAATAAGCTTATGAGCCAATATTGGTATTTGAATTCACAGGGAAACGGGGAGCAATATAGTAACCAAATTTCAACGTCAGCATTATATTTACAGCCCCAAATAACTAAAGCTGAGGGAATGAATGGTCTGAAGATTCCTGAGGATTGGAGTTATCGAGTCTATCCATTTGGTTGGGATTCACCAACCAATTATACGGGTTTCAATCCCCAGCCTCCTCCCTTCTCTTTAGGTCAGCCAATTCATTATGCAGGGATGATGCCCCAAGGACATCCTGCTAATTGGACTCCATTACCAGGCCATGCAGGTTTTAATTTTCAAAAACCTCCCTTTCCTTGGGCCCAACCATTCAATCATACAGGGATGTTCGCACAAGGTCATCTTGCCGCTTTACTATCGCCACCAGCCAAAGCTTTTAATTTTAATACCAATAATAACTGGGGTATTTTTGGAAATCCTCCAGGATGGGGAGGACAGGTAAGTCCCATGGGATGGGGGAATAACGGAGGTAACGGTCAGCCCGGAATGCTTGGAAACTTACTGACAGTAGGAAAAGGCACCATGAATGGAATCGGAATGCTTAGTAGTCTAATCGGTATGGGAAAGTTCTTTTTTTAGTTAATTAGAACAGGCGGATAGGTCCATAGCCCAGAATAAAAAAACATTTCCTTTTCCATTGATTTAATCTTCTCAAACATGCCCCCTCAATGTATTTATTGTATGCTTCCCATACTCCCTCCAAGTTCGTTCCCTCGTCTTTCAAATTATAAAAACATCAAGAAAAGACATTCCAAATATGGAACGTCTTCTTTCACTGTATAAAACCATTCAACAATCTGAAATATTCTAATCAACATACTTCACTCATTTAACGAAAGATACTTGTTAATGGCATAAAGCTCTTCTAACTTTCCTTGCGAAACTTAGCGGATCATCAACGTCTTCGATATTAACGTAAATTAAATTTGGATCATCATATAACCACTCATTGTGTATAGACGAAACAATTATTCCTTGTTTAATAATTGTAGCAACAAATCCATTGACTTCCTTCTGCAAGAGCGCTACCCGGCCTAGACATAATGCCCGTCCAGTTTTATTATCTCTTGATTCGAATGAGAAGGAAGTTGTTACTTTGAAACGTTTTCCTAAGATTGTAGCTAGTATTTCATCTCGATTTATTGTTACCACACATTTTCCCCCGGCGAATCCTTCTTGACCACCGATAATTTTTGCAAACTGTTGACAAATTAATTCATCATTAAACGCCATACCTTTAATCATTCCCCCTTTTACTGTTAGGTTATGAATGAATACATAGGTCTGAAACGGCAATGAATCTATTCTATTACAAAAAAGATGATGGCAATCTAACAAAATCTATTAGCTCAATCATTCTTGACCATATGAATTGTTACCGGAGTTTAAATGATGCAGAATTTTTTGTTATGAGATGTTTTTCCTTTTTAGCTTGATGGGTATGGGGTGCTACTCCATCGCTATTAAGTTAAGAAACGCATTCTTCCCCAAATGTTCAGTTGAAAAATATCTTAGACTGCATGTAGTTGGTATAACTAGATTCCTCTATTCTTGTTTTCTAAATGTAATACTGAAAAGATTTGACCTTATCATTGGAGGGCACATAGATCATGAACTATGAAATAAATTTTTAGATAAACCAAAATAACAAGCAAAAGCCCCTTCAAATTTGAAGGGGCTTTTTAGTATATAGAAATTAGCTTAAATCAAAGATAACATCTCTTGAAAGGGGGCATTTTTATATTATTCAGGTTTATTGAGGAGCCTTCGTTTGAAGCAACTTTAACCCCATACCAATAAAAATCATTCCTGTTACTTTATTTAGAATCATTCCTACCTTTTGATTTCCTCTTAATTTTTTTGTGACATATGAAGAGAAATAAGTAACAAATAAACACCACAATAGTCCAGTTACTGTAAAAGTAATTCCTAAAATGATAAAAGGCATAGGACCTGAAGCCTTTGTATCTATAAATTGCGGAAGAAACGCAATAAAGAATAAAGAGACTTTTGGATTCGT
>NZ_LDUK01000074.1:0-1984 GCF_001043575.1 Bacillus sp. LK2 | reverse complement strand
GCTCTTTATTTTGGAATCGGGGCAATAGTTGGGTAAAGGTAGAACATTTTAGTTTCTGGCCATTCAAAGCGGTATCAAAATATCCAGAAGGATGGGGAGTAAATTATTACGATGGTATTGATGGTCAATATAAAGGTACAATTTCCTCAAAAGCACCTTTCATGATTTATGCTCGTCAAGAAGGATGGATCGATATTGGTAATAATAGTTGGGCACCTGAAAAACATTTTGATATTTTAGATATTCGATAAAAAAACAATCCCAATAGAAGCTATTTTTTATGTTTTATAAAAATAGAAAAATTGGTTAAATAGTGGCTCATTGCTTATTCAAAATAAGCACCTAGCTTCGGTATTAATAAATATTCAGCGCCAGGTGCTTCAGCTGGAAGCTACTTAGGCAGAGTGGATGGCTATCTTCCGTATGACATTTACTCTCGCAAAGATGGTTGGAGTGACATTGGTCAAAACACTTGGGTAGAAGGGAAACACTTCGATATTCGATAATAGCATAGCCGACCTTTGTGGGTCGGCCTTTTTTTAAGGAGTGTAACAAATGAATCAAATTAATATATTAACAAAATCGTTTATAGCTACATTAGGTGGCTTTTGTGGATATTTCTGGGGGGGCTGGGATGCGGTTTTGAAAATATTGGTAATAATGGTAGCGATTGATTATATCACAGGCATGATTGCAGCAGGATATAACGGAGAATTGAAAAGTAAAGTTGGTTTCAAAGGCATTGCCAAAAAGGTAGTGCTTTTTTTATTAGTTGGGGTGGCTGCGCAGTTGGACAACGTAATCGGTAGCAATAGCGCTATTCGTGAAGCAACTATCTTTTTCTTTATGGGTAATGAGCTTTTATCAATCCTAGAAAATGCAGGGCGTATAGGAATCATGTTACCTTCTGCATTAATAAATGCTGTTGAAATTTTGGGTGGCAAACAAAAACAAGAAGAGAAAAAAGGGGATGTTCAATAATGGGACACATTGTAGATATTTCAAAATGGAATGGTGATATTGAGTGGTCAGTTGCGGCCCCGCAACTTGATTTAGTGATTGCACGTGTACAGGATGGCTCAAACTATGTAGATCCAATGTATAAATTATACGTGGCTTCTATGAAGTCTCATAGCGTACCATTCGGAAACTATGCTTTCTGTCGTTTCGTATCTGTAGAAGATGCTAAAAAAGAAGCACAGGACTTTTGGGCGCGTGGAGACAAAGACGCATTATTTTGGGTTGCAGATGTAGAACAGGAAACGATGGGTAACATGGCAGCAGGTTCACAAGCTTTCATTGATGAGTTATATCGTTTAGGTGCTAAAAAAGTAGGTTTCTACGTAGGTCATCATATGTATGAACAATTCGGTATGTCTAAAGTGAAAGCAGACTTTACGTGGATTCCTCGTTATGGTGGAAATAAACCAGCATATCCATGCGATATCTGGCAATACACTGAAACGGGACAGGTACCTGGAATTGGTAAGTGTGACTTAAATCTATTAGTAGGAGATAAACCACTTTCTTGGTTTATTGGACAAAAACCGAATGTTTCGCAACCAATTGGGATTGGAATTGCAAAGTCTAAGTATCCCGAAGGATGGGGTATTAATTTATATAGTAGTCCTAATAGTGACGCTTCGTTTACGGGCAATATCATTAATACTAAAATGCCGTATTTAATTGTGGATGCAGCTTGGTTCGATGAAAAACCAATGATTTGTCTTGGAAAAGAGGCATGGGCTGCACTGGAGCACTTTGAGGTGGATTGGTTCTTTGCGTATTCTAAATATCCAGCAGGTTACGGCATTAACACATATGATGGTCCAAATGGGAACTATACAGGAAATGTAGATGGATCTACCCCATATCGTGTGTCTGGCCGAAAAGATGGGTATTTAGACATCGGCGGAAATAGATGGTTAAAAGAAGAGCATTTTAATGTTCGATGAGAATAAAGGGTTAGAGCTACTCGTATGAG
>NZ_LDUK01000073.1:0-11174 GCF_001043575.1 Bacillus sp. LK2 | reverse complement strand
ATTGAAGTTGTAGGTATTCTTCCAGTGCTATTAAAAAATAATGGCAAAGTGGATGAATACATTATGGAAAATGCTCGTGAAATTTTTGGTGAAGAAAACCTATTTAAACATATCGTTCCACAGATGGAACGTATTAAAAGGTTTGATGTTAACGGTATCACTGAAAATGATAGACATGATTTAAATGTAATAGAACTATACGAAAAAATTAGTGATGAATTATTATCTCGTATCAATGTTTTTGAAAGTATGAAGGTTGGTGTATAACATGGCAAGAACTCCTGGATTATTAGGCAGAAAAAAGAGCAATTTTAACCCAATAGATCCTTATATTCCAAACGAGGATCCAGTTGTAACAAAAAGTGAAGAGAATACTCCTACTTTTCCACCTATAAATGAAGAAAAACAAGTGACTCAGCAAGAGAAAAAGACATTTAAAAACCAACAAGGTAGTATTAAAATTTCTAGTCAATCTAAAGAAGAGCTTGGAGCACTAATGAAACTTACTAATAAGAAATATGCTCATGAAATAATAGATTTACTTATACATCATTATGTAGAAAATCAATTAACTCCCGAACAGAAGAGGAAATTTAAATTATTAACAGAGATTTAGAAATATAGAAATATCCCTACATAGAAATAGGGATATTTCTATACTTTTGTAGTTAAAAATATCATCACCAGAACTTCTTCCACGACTTTCTCGTCCCTCTCATCACCGCAATTCCCTTATGATATTCCCTCATCAATCGCTTTGTCTCTTAAGCTAACTATTTAATATCTTCTTTGTACTTGGCTACAATAACACTAAACCACTGATCAGTATTAAGACGCCATTACTTTTGAGCTATTAGCGCCCTTCTTTTTATTTCTTCAAATGTAGCTTTGAAATAATGTTTGGTCAAATTGATACTAATAACCTTGATAAATGAGCAAAAAGAAAGAGCATGTTTTGAAAAAAGATTGATCAAAACACACTCTTAATTTATTTAATTGAATCATTCTTTTATAAAAAAGTCTAATCATTTCAGTGATCCTTATTCCATTAAAGCGCCCGATTGTTGAATAATTTCTATTGGATATTCCTAAAATCAGAAACCACTTATTCAATTTAACCCCCTTTTACTTTACGTGAAATTCGCTCAATTACTCGGGATAAACCGAGTGTATTTTTGTAAATAATAAGATTGTTAAACAAGAAATTCAAAAAGATGTAAGAGAAGGACAAGGTGCAATGACTTCCCGAAAGGCGGGAGCAATGCGAGATTAAGAATCTCCCACTTCAAACAGTCCGTAAGGACGTTAAGTGGTGAGTAGTTCAAAGTAGTTAATCTCTTTTGACATCAATGCTTTAGATATTATCCATTAATTCTATAATATGCACCACATATCATCGCTGTGCTCTTTTCTAATAATATAGAAATATCCCTATTTCTATAAGTCGATATTTCTATATGTCATTACCTTTGTTACAGAAATAAAGGTATAGGAGAGCGCTTTGGAATAGTTACTAGAACAATATAAATTACTGATTCTATTTCATATACCACATAACACTACTATGATCTCCTTCGCAATATAGAAATATCCCTATTCCTATAAGTTTATATTTCTATATATCCCTACTTTGTTACCATACATAGCGAAGATACTCCTATTTCTCCACCTAAAAATGTGTAACTTTGAAATTAAGTTTGATTAAAAACACCCCGCAAGCATTCAAATCTGATAGCTCAAATATTTGAATGCTATTATAGAGCAAGATCATCGTTTTATTAAGAAACGTGTACGTTCTATGTTAGGATTCAAGTCTTTTTGCACAGCTACATCCATTCTTGCAGGAGTGGAAGCTATGCATATGATTAAAAAAGAACAGATTGATTTAAGGCTTCAGTCTGTTCAAAACCAGAAAAAATTCATCCATCGATTGTTTGGGCTTACAACATAAAATAGGATTCCTCTAGAAATATATAAGCCATATTCTCTGTTATTTTATCTTTGCACCAGAACCAATAAAAATAAGGAAACTCCAATTTTGCCGGAAGTTTCCTTTCTTATTCCATTAAAGACTCCGTATATTGAACAAGGAATGAACTCCTTAGCTGATATAATAGAAGGATAGGTATAAACCTACTTAGGCACCTTCTACCTTTTTGTATCCGCAATTTTCTGGAACTTATAAGTGTGGATTATACTTGGAACTCCTACAATCGTACTGACCATTAAACTCCACATTGTAAACCGCCAATTTTCAGTGAGTAACGACAATCCTGTAAAAAATACTAATTGACCCAAAAGGGCAAACCAAGAAGTTATCCATGCTACTTTTAAATTTTCCTTCATCCCGTAACCCCCTATACCAATTAGTGGAATAACATATGTAAATTTGGTAAAATTTGATAATTTAAGTTTATCATAAGTTTCTTCGACAGAGAACGGAAAAGTATCAACAACGCTATTTAATATAGCTAAAAATAAAAAAGGTCTAATCCTTGTTGAATGCAGAAATATCCCTATTTCTATAATTAGATATTTCCTTATATCCCTGTCTATGCTATCAAAAATGGAGGTATAGGGGGGGAGACTTTGAAAAATTACTGGCGTAATATAAATTGCTGATTCCATTGCATGTACCACATTTCACTACTTTAAGCTTCTTTATAATAGGGAAATATCCCCATTTCCGTAATTAGATATTTCCCTATATCCCTGCCTATGCTGTCGGAAATGGAGGTATAGGGGGGAGCCTTTGAAAAATTACTGGCATAATATAAATTGCTCATTCCATTGCATGTACCACATTTCACTACTTTAAGCTTCTTTATAATAGGGAAATATCCCTATTTCTATAATTAGATATTTCCCTATATCCCTGTCTATGCTGTCGGAAATGGAGGTATAGGGGGGAGCCTTTGAAAAATTACTGGCGTCATATAAATTGCTCATTCCATTGTATGTACCACATTTCACTACTATAAGCTTCTTTATAATATAGAAATATCCCTATTTCTACAAAGGGATATTTCTATATTATGTAGTGTATTTCAAAATCGGCAAATTCAATAACTACATTTGACTTTCGGTTTGTGTGATAATTAAATTGAAAGGTCGTGGAAGAATGAAGATAGCGGTGATACAAGCAAGTACCCAAACTAGCAAAAATGAACTGATTTTTGAAGAGACAAAAAAGGCTGTGGCGAAGCATGGACATGAAGTGTTCAATTTTGGTGTTACAGCTGAAGAATCCGAGTTGAGCTATATCCAAGTGTCTCTAGCTGTTGGTCTACTTCTAAATTCAGATGCAGTTGATTTTGTCGTCACTGGATGTAGTAGCGGTGTTGGTATGTCGATTGCCTGTAATACACTTCCGAATGTCATTAGTGGTTATCTGCCCACTCCAACAGATGCATTCCTATTCGGTAGGATAAATAACGGAAACTGTGCATCACTGCCGCTTGGATTGAACTTCGGTTGGGCGGGCGAATTAAATCTTCGCTTCACGCTTGAGAAACTATTTGAAGAACCGTTCAATACTGGGTATCCTGCAGAATCCGCCGAACGAAAGAAACGTGATGCAGAACTTTTTAAAGCAATCAAGAGTTTTTCACATCATGGCATTGTTCAGATTCTAAGTCAGCTAGATGGAGCCGTTATTAATCCTGTTCTTCAAAAGCAAGATTTAGTGGAATTCCTCTTGCAGAGTGGCACCAACACAGATATATCAAATTATCTTATTGAACAAACGAAGCATTTAAATTACGATAGGTAAATACTGTATTTTTCAATACGTTTGGCGAATTTATCGTAAACCATAAGTGTAACCACTCCTTCGTAATAATTTTAGAAAAAGAAAAACCGTGTAAGTAACCCACTACCTAGGATGGTAGGTTACTTACACGGTTTATATTACACTCTCACATTTCCATTATTTATTTTATCACTTGAACAGATGCTGGTTTCCAACCCTGATTCTCTACCCAATCAATATCAACCTTATATTTTTTATTACTTTGCTTATCTCGTACATTACCGTAGGCTTTATTATTACCGTTATTCCCAATAAAATCGAAAATCAATTGGCTCTCTGGAACATCAACAGCATAAGAAATTGCTTTTTTCATCTCATTCCAATCTACTGTTCCTTCTTTAAATTTCATTGCAGGTTTTGCTCCTTGCTCTGTACCAATTGGCTTCCAAGAAGAATTAGTTTGAGAACCCTTTTCTTGAGATACCGTTTTTTCTCCTTCTTTATTTTCATTTCCGTTCGTTTTTACCGATTCTTCTGCTTTTTGTTTCGCTTCTAACTGTGCTAATTCTTTATCTTCACTTTTCTTTTCTTCTATCTTTGCTGCTTCTTTATCTTTACTTTGCTTCTCTTCTATTTTTGTTGCTTCTTTATCTTCACTTTGCTTCTTTTCTATCTTTGTTGCTTCTTTATCTTCACTTTGCTTCTTTTCTATTTTTGTTGTTTCTTTATCTTCACTTTGCTTCTTTTCTATCTTTGTTGCTTCTTTATCTTCACTTTGCTTCTTTTCTATCTTTGTTGCATTCTTTTCTTGAGCAATTGCTTTCTTTGATGTATCAGAAGGGAAAAACAACTGATATGTCACTAGACCAACTGTCACTAATACTAAACTAAATGCGATATTAAATATCCCCTTTTGACGACGACTTTGTTGTTTTTCCTGTTTTTGTTGAAACCTGCTTCCTTGTCCCATTCTTCAAACCTCCGTGTTTATTTTCTCCTCTAATCTTTATGCATTGTCCCTATAATTCTTAATATTTTTATTAAATAATAGAAATGAACTACACTTCCCATACAGGATTCTATATAATAATAAAATTTGTGTTTTTTCAAGCATCTGACATATGTTATTCAAAAATAGTTTAATAAATTAAAAATTGATAAGCTTCTGCACTTAAGAAACCTTCAATTTTATTCAAAGGTGATTCCATTTATGTCCACATTAGATCGTCTGTGGAAAGCTTTTTAGCAATTAAACCTCTTCTTCCCTTATTTATAATTTTCAAATTAAACTTCCCTCTATAGTATACTAAAGATGTGTCGTTTTCTAATGGGGTATGTCGTAAAATCAAAAGGGATTTTATCTCTTTTACTTTCTTTTCAGAATAACTTTCACCACTAGGGAATTCTATTATTCCTAATCTAATCTTTAATTCGCTTTCATCACAAAACCAATCGTTATTAAGTTCCCTTATCTTTTGTATAAAGTGCCTCTTGGTTTTTCCTATATAGAACAATGTTTCTTTGTTAGCATGCACTCTAAAGATTGCAAAAATCCCCTTCTTAGAAGCTTCTTCTCTATTATAAAGATCATTTAAACTATACGATCCATACCATTTAATATGTACTGTTTCTATTAATTCCACCTCATTTTTAGACAATAATATCATTTCTCAATGTTTAATTTATTATGAATACATAGTCTTAATTACTTGAATTATAAATTGTGCTTTTCAATAATACATTTTATTATTAATAACTTCAATAATGAATATGTACATATCTTCATGCATGCATGTCCTATCCTTTGTTGCGTCACGTAGGGCTCGTAATTTTCGTCGGTAATTTTGCCGCTCTGTGGTGGGGGAAGCCTTCTAAATAACTAGCGGTTACGCTGGTGTTCGTAGGAATCCCACGCTTCAAGCGTAGCTAAGTGGGGATAGTTCAATTGGTAATTGGTATGTAAATACTCTAAAAAAAGAGTCCTAGAAATAGGACTCTTTTTTTTAGACTTTAATTTTCAACTTACATCTTATCAATAATTAACTGTCTTTTATACCATTGATTTAATTTGTCACTCGCAGTTCCAGAGAGACGCTTTGTTTTTTTATTATAGAATCTTGAAAGAGTGGGCTGTGATATGCCTATCTCTGCTGAGAGCTCCCGCATAGTTATGTTCTTTCTCCGATGCATAAATTCTATTCTATCCCGAATTAACTGTTCATTTCTATTTATATCTAAGGGCTTTTCTTCAGTTTTTACTGGCTGATTATCCCTAGGAATTACATCAATAGTCTGCTTCTTCGCTAGGCTTTCCGTTGAATGGATTACATCAGTAGCCTTCTTCTTTGCTAAGTTTTCCATTGAACGAATTAATTCATTAGGTGGTAGTATTACTATTCCTAACTGCGAATAATATTTTTTAAACCAATTTTTCTTCATCAATTGATCCTCATCTAATCCCTTATCATATCCCCAATGAGAAATGACACCTTCTTTTTCTAAATCAATCAAAACATTTTCTAATTGATCACGAATACGGTTAGGCTTTTGCTTTTGGTTTATACCCATTACCGCTAATAATCCTTTATCTCCCCCTATAGAATAGGGCCTTTTTAAGTTAGAAAACATTTGACGAATTCTCCACTGCCATGTCAAATAACGAATTAATCTTTTATGATACTTGTGTCTATAGCTATTATACTCAAGGGCCTTTTTTGATAATAGTGCCGTAGTGCTATTAGATCCATATAGATAACTGGATAAGAAACTTCCCGGTTTAATTCGGCACGATTCTATACCCATGTATTCATTTGTATTCTTATCTCTCCAAAGCACTACAGAATCTAATACAAATAACCGTTTAATGACTTCACGCTTTACCTCATAATGTTTACCTGTTTCAGCGCGATCATTTAGTACAACTACTTCATTCTCATCATTTAAGTATATAAAAATACTTGCTAGAGCTGCTATACGTTTAGCTACCTTAATCTTATCTTCCACTCTATAATATTCAACACCATTTGCTTTTGCTTTTGAAATACTGCACATTTCTAAAACTTGTTCATATGAAAAATCAATAAATTCATCAGGTGAATTTGCTTCATTTAGCCATTGAATTGTGATGGTATCTAATACGTCCGCTGTTAAATCATCCATATTACTCATTACACCATCTACTAATGTGTTCCACCTTGCGGCTTCTTCAATATTTGTTAGCCTTAAATCTTCGTCTTTATGAGATGAAAGCTGTGCTACTCCATTACTATCTTTCGCTTCAATGGGATATGATTTTAATTTTGTATTTTCATCTTCCTCAAATTGATTCTTTGCTATCCCATCTCTTAGCTTATAATAAACAGCGGAATTATTTACTTCTAAATAATTTTCATGTGCTATCTTCGCATCAGGTTCAATTACTGGTGTAGGTGTTACAGTATTAGCCTTTTCTTCGTTACGAAACTCTTGAGCTATAAAGACGTCTATTGTCTCATGAATTGTTACTTTGTAAGTATCTATATTTTTAAATATATCTAAAGATGAAATACCTTTTCCTTGTTGTTGCTTCACCCACTGTACGAGCATTGAAAATGACGGAGAAAGATATTCAGAAGTTACAATTTTACTATTATCTGCTTCAACGTCTACATAGTAAGAATTCCATTTATGCCACAATTGCTCGTTCTGTTTATAAAGTGGTTCTGTTATTGATAATGCGTCCCTAAACAACTGTAGAACGTTTTCCATATATATTTTTCTCCTTATATAAATTTAATAAGTGTTATTTAAACGTGAAAATACTTAGCCATATGATGTCCCTTTCCACATAACAAGAAAGATACTTAGAATATTCTATTTGAAGTTTTCTACGTTACACCTTTACAGGATTTTAATGTTCATACCTATGGTCATCCCTTTTAATGATTATACAAGACCAAATCAATTTGTAAAATCCAAATACGACTTAATTCAAAGGCTAGCGTAATATCCTAGTTTTTTTCATAGATCCTGCTTCTATTAGTGCCATTTTTCATAAACATGAAAATCTGTAGCTGTATCATTCCCCATTCAACTACACAATTTTAAGAAAAAAGGGATAAAGCTTGATATAATAGGTTTTCTTTTGTAATTACATATGGAACATGAAAATTTATAGCTATATGATGTCTCTTTTGAATAATGTAAATGCTCTATAAACCCTTTGATATCATACACCCACTACCTTTTGGTTGTATTTTTAGCTATATATAATATGAAAACCTGTAGCGATATGACTTCCCTTTTTTCATACAAAGATGAAAAGTTCTTAGTAATATGATGTCCCTTTTAAAATTTGAAATTTTGAGTCCAAACTCTTTAATACCAACGTTTAAGGCTACTCTATGCATAATTGCATATCTAAAAACATGAAAATTTATAGCTATATGATGTCCCTTTTGCATGACTTAAATGTTCTATAAACCCTTTGATATCATACATTCACTGCCTTTTGATCTTATTTTCGACTATTTGTATAACATGAAAACCTGTAGCGGTATGGTGTCCCTTTTTTTATAAAAAGATGAAAAGGATTTAGCTATATGATGTCCCTTTTAAAATTTAAAATTTTGAGTTCAAACTCTTTAATACCAACGTTTAAAGGCTACTCTATGCATAATTGCATATCTGAAAACATGAAAAATTATAGCCATATGATGTCCCTTTTGTATTTATAAAAGAACCTCATAAACATTGTTGCATCAATGTTTATGAGGTTCTTTCTAATGATTTATCGATTATCTAGAAAGATGAAAATCTGTAGCGGTATGATGTCCATAAAAAAAAATTGATAAATCTTCAAATCCCTTGATATACAAGGGATTAACGCGCATTTCATCTTTTCATTTTTTCTCTTAAAGGGGCGTATTTCATCAAATTTCGATTTGTTATAATCATAATTGGTATATTTTATAGTATTTTGGCATATATTTCTGGATTTATGTGTAGGAGGTGAAAAAGATGGGACAATCATTTATTATTCGTAATCAACGTAGTCTAAATGGACAAGATACAAATGCAGTTCTCGTAACATTAAAATCTTGGCAAAAACTTGTTGAAGCTTTTGAAGAGAAATACTACAGCTATAAAGATACATACCTTGAGGATATTCTCGATCATATGACATATGAAGAACGTATTGCTGATGTAGACGGCTTAGTGGCTCAGGCGAAACCATCTTTTTCACGTCGTACACTATCTGCTATTTCAGAAACAATGGGACGAAAACATAAATTATATGGCATCACAAATGCAGATTTAGAAGTCTTCTTATATCTACACAAGAAATGTTACACGAATGGGATTATTCCAAATGTAACAGTACATATGATGTGGGAAGATTACAAGCAATATAAAGAAGAATTTGCTTATATACAGCATTCTCAATTCTATATTGCATTAAAGAAATTAAGTTTACATAACATTATTAAAATAGAAAATGAATTAGATGGCCGCTCTACCATTAAGCTAACTCATTTTATGAACGAAGAAACTGAAAAGGTAAACCCTTATGTTTATATTAGCCCAGTGGTATTTACAAAGGCATTCTTTGAGCTGTCAGTTGCAGCTAAGAAACTATTCCTGGACATTGCTATGCAACAGCACAGCGAAACGACTTTAAAACGTTCCCTAGATAAACAAGATGAAAGAGGAAATACAACTCATTTTGGTGGGATGTACCGCTTTTTACATAAGAAATACCCACATCAAATCCGTGCAGTTATGACAGAACTAACAACTGCATTACCATGTACAGGGACTCCCCTATTCAAAATTTGCAAATTACAAAAAGGGGTTAAAAATAAAAAAAGATATACGACGTTATATCTATCCTTACATACAGATTTCTTATGTACAAGAGAAGCCGGGGAAATACAGTATCGTGATCCATTCACGCCAAAGGTTACACATGCACGAAAAGCACGTTTTATTGAATCTGTGCTACAAGAACTGAATATCGGTGAATTTGCACAAGACATGAATAAATTTATTCATGTACTTAAGTATACTTGCCATCGACAGATTCGAAGTGTTATTCGTGGCTTACGTGACATGATAGATCGTAATGAAGAATATCCAAGTAAGTTAGTGTATACACTGAAGAAACTATTAAATCAAACATCACAATATCAAATTCTTGATACAGCAGCAAAAGAAGGTATTTACCCTCTTATTACACAACATGTTCCAAAAGAACAAAAAGAGCAAGCTGTATTTGATTTCGGATTACATTTCTCTATGTACTCCCTTCGAAACATCAAAAAGTTGTTCCGTAAAACATATGAATTACTAAAATCCAAATTTGCTGTACCTGTTACAGTGGAATCATATCACCGTAACTATCTAAAGTATCAAGAAGAAACATTGTTTAGAAAGTACGCCTATGAACAAGGTACAAATCTAAATGCTTATATGGCTTTAGAAATAGAAATACGTGAACTTCTAAAAACAAGAGGACATAAAGATCGCTTTATTCCGAGTGATGTTCGCGAATTGTTCATTGAAAAGATAGATCGACTACCTAAGGAAAAGCTTCGCGTTATTGAAATACCAGATGAGTTCAATTTGATTACATTTATGCGTGCATTTGAACAATTAATACGCGCTGGTATTCATGTAACAACAGCCGAACAAGTACTTGAAGTCATAGAAAAAAATTAACGATACTCCGCTCTCTATTTTTGAAAAAACTATAAATAGAGGGCTATTCGTGTTGATTTCATTCTATAAAAGCCCTCTATTGATTTCTTCTTATAGGTACCTTTACTAGATTCTATTTATAATAGGGTCTTTTTTTATACATTCCTATACAAAACTGTACTTCAATTAACTAATTTTCCACACCTCTGCTTAAATAAGCATGCTATTTTCATCTAAAATACATACAAATACCTACAAAAAATCATAAGAAAAATATTAAATTCCGTGGGTAAGTAGATAAATAGAACCTAATGTGAATAATATTATGTAATTATTATTGAAATAAAGGGATTTTTGCACTTCACCTATCAAAAATCATCAATATTTATGTGAGTAATGTGACAAATTCTAATTGTGTTGATTAGTTAGCCTATATTGTGAATGCTTTGTGAGTAAGTATTGTGAAATTGTGGATATACAGTAGATGAATTCGAAATTTAGGGCTTGAATAAATATATTTAATCATGTATCAATTTGTTTCAGTTTTTATGTAGAGACGCTATATGTCATTTATGATTATTTGTAGGTTTTATATCTTAACAAATCCTATTTTTCCGTCGTTAGATTCTTCTATTTATGATTTTTTACGCTATGGTATGCTCAAAAGCCTTGTTACAGTAAGAGGAAACACCTATTTCTTCGTCCTATATAAGTTTTATCTTTATATTTTTAATATATATAAGAT
>NZ_LDUK01000072.1:0-32031 GCF_001043575.1 Bacillus sp. LK2 | reverse complement strand
CTACCTAAAGGGGATAATATCAATTGTCAGTCCTTTTTGTATGTTAAATAAGTAATAGCTGAGGATGTAATGAGAAGAAAAAGAACTCTATAGGGTTCTTTTTCAAGGCATATTAACTGTAAGGAGAATCATGAAATGCTACTTCAAATCTTTATTAGGGGAAAGATTTTGAAAAAGCTTAACATACATCTATTTTCACATAAATGTAATATATAGTAAATTGATAATATTTATACTTACTATTACTAATATTCAATTAAGATAGTTAACACTGTTCGTATAGTGTTAATGAACGTTTAGTGCAGTATACATTTAGAAATCTAATATTAGATTTCATTTGTTAAAAAAGCTTATAGATAAATCATTTCAAATTCTAACCACATTTAAACGATTTTAATTGAAATTGGGTGTAAATCAAAATACTATAAAAAAGACACTACAAGAGTGTCTTTTTTTGGAAAATACTCTATAATTAACTTTGGGGAAGGTAATGTTAGAGTATTCGTTTAGCATTATCTTTATATTTGATAAACCATGAAATTGAGAGATTTTGTGGTTTATTTTTTTGAGCAATAGATATACAGTATTGGCAGTGCGCTATTGATCATTATAAGCATTTGAAGAGGTAGGATTAAAAGTCTAACATCGAATAACGGTTCCGGAATATAGCGTTACGAAATGATCTCCCATATCCCAAACGGTACTTGCCTGTATATAGCCCTTAAAGCCTTCTGAAGAATAATAAATTTCTTTTGGTATACTTTCTTTAGATTGGAAATGTGCTTTAGAGTACTTTACATAATGGTTTTTAATAATTTTTGATTCAGGAACAATAGTGTTTTTTCGTTCCAGTGATTGTGTAGCACTAGAATATGGTACAAATTTGACAGTGTCTTGGTAATTATGATCTAAGGTGTCAGCTTGTACACTGCGTGACGAAACAAAGACGCTTAGACTACTTCCCGCAATTAATGTTGCAAATACTAACTTTGAGAATTTTGTTAATCTACTCATTTTATAATCTCCTTTTCATTATTTTGTAAGGTATCCCCTTACACCTCACAGTCTATATCCACTACATAAGGGTGTACATACATATTGATAGACAAAATTCTACAAAATACCTCATGTTTTTGGATTTGTGTATAATAATCCAATGTTTAATAATATATCAGAAGTAAAAAGATAGGTCTTATATAAAAGAAAATGAATAATTTATGCAGAGCTTGTATATAAAATTATTGTTTAAATATTCTAAAATGAGTTGATAAAGATATTGGAATTGTTTTAGAAAACAAATGATTTCATAGGTGAAATTTTGGAAAAATATTCTCTTTTTGAGTTTAAATATAAGGGCATTCACATTCGTGGATTCAAAATGTAAAATAACTAAAGAATTAAGTACAAGCACACATTTTAAATAAAAAAAGTGAGAAAAATGATAAACATTCTTCTCACTTTCATCAATTAGGGTGGCATATACATAAATATGCGTTTAAGAGGATTTTTGGATGAAAAATCCACATGCATAGTATAACAAAATATTTAAGGCTCTTCGCATGTAATATTGCATATGAAGTGTTGGTAGATATAATAGTTAGCCTATTTCTATTATTTAACGGATTTTCCAAAAGAATTTTCCTTCTTTAAGCAAGTGCAGGGCGATAGGTGGGAGATGAATTTTGGTTTAGCGTAACCAAAAAGAACAGTTCATATTTTGGTATTTAAAAACCCTCCATTTGGAGGGTTTTTAAATATACCTACATTAAATTTGTTGTGGTGAACCACCATAATCACCAACACTATATGAAGGAGCAGGGTAATGTCCATGAGTAGCAAACTGATCTGTTTTAGAAAACTGAGAAATTCCCACCGTTAACGCCCCAATGAAAGCAATGCCAGATAATAATAGGCTAATTTTTTTCATTATTTTAACACTCCTTTTTCGATTGATTTTCGTCTTGCTTGATAACAAATATGAAAATAGTCGCTTACCTTTTTGTGGTTCTCTAATTGTCTACATTTTGTAGCAAATAATTCAGCGTATTCGCCAACATATTCCCATAACTCTTCTTTCTCAAAGTATAAGATTCCTTCTTGAATGATTTTTTCTAATTCTTCCAATGGAATATTTTCGTTTAATCTTTTTAAAATAAGGAAGTGATGTATATATTCTTCGTTATGAATTCCTCTGCAGATCTGTAATCCCTTATCAATGAGCTTGCTAGCTGTTGATTGTTCTCCTAGTTTATAATGTTCCTTAGCTTGTAGGAAGATAGCCTTAAAGTGTGTAGGGATTTTATCTGTTACTTCTGAAAGATGACGAATAGCTAAAGTAGACATGCTTTGATCAGAATATAGCCACCCGATAGTACTTCTTACTTTAACATTTCACATTACAAAAAGATTGTACCTGTATTATTTCTTTCATGTGTAACGCTTATAGGCTGTTCCAATAGTAATACTCAATCTGAACCACCTAAGCAAACCAAACAAGAAAATACAGTTAATCATTCTTTTGCTAAACTTGAAAAAGAATTTGATGCTAAACTCGGTATTTATGCATTGGACACTGGGACGAATCAAACCGTTACTTATCGATCAGATGAACGGTTTGCATACGCATCTACCCATAAAGCTCCAGCTGTGGGAGTACTTTTACAAAAGAAATCATTAGAAGATCTGGTTAATTACAATCCAATTACAGAAAAGTATGTTGATACAGGTATGACTCTGAAAGAGCTTGCAGATACTTCCATTCGATATAGTGATAATACTGCACAAAATCTTATTCTTAAACAATTAGGTGGGCCAAGTGAATTCAAAAAATCACTGAGAGAAATAGGAGATACTGATACAAATCCTGAACGTTTTGAACCAGAATTAAACGAAATGCATCCAAGGGACACTCATGATACTAGTACCCAAAATGCATTAGCTACTAGTCTTCAGGCTTTCGCGCTAGGAGATGTACTTTCAACTGAGAAACGGGACTTATTAATAGATTGGATGAAAAAAAATACTACGGGGGCAACTTAATTCGTGCTGGAGTTCCTGGAGAGTGGGAAGTAGCCGATAAGACTGGCTCAGGATCTTATGGAATCCGAAATGATATCGTAATTATTTGGCCACCAAATAAAAAGCCAATTGTTCTTGCGATACTTTCTAATCATGATAAAGAAGATGCTAAATACGATGATAAACTTATTGCAGAAGGAACTAAAATAGTGTTAGGTGCTTTAAAAGCTACAAATAAATAATAATAGTAATAAGTTAATAAAATTTTTCCACTTTTCCGTCACCATACTGTGACGGTATTTTTTGGGTATTTAACGAAGAATGAACTCCTTCTTGGATTATTGGAAGTTAAATCTAATATTTTACTATATTTTTCAGCAGTTATTAGTAACTACCATTTCAAGAGTGTCCATATATTCTTAGGTTCTGGTGCCCCTATTACCATGCTTACTACTTAATAGGAAAAAATGCCTGTCACGCCCTGAGAAATGTCGGAGCTGCAAAATTCATTCGACATTTCCAGGATGATGGCAATGGATTATTTTTTATAATTCTATTTTCTGGTCCCCACGTTTTTCTAGATTTTTAGCAGTTTTACTTTGGGCAACATCCTTTTGGTCTTTAAAGGTGCCCATGAGAAAATCATAGGCTGGGTTCGTAACACCATACCAGTAATTTTCATTTTTGAAGTGATGCCATAAATGAACCTTTTTCATCCAGCGCCCCCATGGTGATATTGGTTGAAGGGGGCGATGTGCGATATAATGCTTCCACTCATAAAATAATAAAAAGAGCATAATACCTGCAATAAATGCGTTTGTCATGACAAAGCTGGATGAAAGAAAATAAAACATTGCTCCTGCAATTGCAATGTTTGGCACACTATACCATAAGGGTAAAAATAATAAATGTAATTCATTCGGATTTGTATGGTGGTCATAATGTAGGCGCTTAAGCATTTTTAATAAAAATGCATTCTTTGGTGGCTTTAGATGAAAAATAAACCTGTGAGTAGCGTACTCAGCTAAGGAATACATAATCATTCCCAAAATAAAAGCACCCCAAATTCCGATAGAGTTTAAATGTAGAATCATAAATCCAAAGCTAATAAGGAAAAGACAGCTCATGATCAATATATCAGGGTAGGAAAAATATTCTTTAAAATATTTTAGTTTCATTTATCACGCCTCCAGCTTTCTTTATTTTTTCTATCTCTCCAGAGAGCCAAGCTTTTCTCCATTGTTGTCTTACTCAATCTTTCCGCTTCAATTGCATCTCCCTTTAATGCAGCTTTTAATAAGTCGTGATAATAGTTGAAGGACAACCTGCGATGATCTTTTACAGAAAAATATCTTTTCGCCATATCTACATAAATGGAATCGAAGCTATTTAAAATGAGTAGAAAGATCGGATTGGCCGCAAGCCCAGCACACTTTTTTTGCAAATCCCAATCAAATGCTGCATAGCTTTCTGCACGATCTTCAAGCTGCTCAAGATTGGCAAGGAGAGCAACCACTTTAGGTTGATTAAACGTAACAGCATCACGAATATAAGTCGGAGTCAACGAACCTCTAAATTCTAATAAGTACATAATAAATTCATCTGTAATGGTATGTTGATTCTCAACAATATTAATGAGTGTTGTTAGATTCCCATTGCTCCAATAATCATTAATAATCGCTGGCATTCCTTTTCTCCCTGTTATCCATCCACTCGTTCCTAAACGTTGAAGCGCCTCCCGAATAGTTGGGCGACCAACACCAAATTCTTTCGCAAGCTCTCTTTCCGGTGGTAAAGTCCTTCCTACAGAATAAACACCAGCCAGTATGGATCTAATTAATTCATTCTCAATTTTATCTGAGGAGCGTTCCTTTTCTTTCAAGCCATCGTCCCCTTTATTTTATGGTAATACATATCAAAGACATTGGTAATACCAAAAATTATATAATAAATTTGAATTTTCTGTCAATGGAAAAGGAGCGAATTTTTATAAATAGAATTATCGAACAAGGCCGTAAACTACTTAGTAGGATGGAAAATGATCGGTTAAATGCGTTGTTAGGATATTTATAAAAGAGAAAAAACTCATTTAGATAAAGGACGGGGAACCGTATCATAAAGTAAATGAGGTTTTTATTCAACCTTAGGAAAATTATTAATTTTAGCAACTACATAATTTATAAGAATGAATGTAAGAATATCTGTTCAAAATAGATGATCAATCTTTTATATATTAAAGTGTATGAAGAATTGTACTTAAAGTAATGGGTGCTATAGTGAAAGAAGAATTAATTGAATTTAAAGATTGAGACCATGTTTTAGTTATTCCATTAAAGGGCGCGATTGTTGCACAAAATAGATAGGAAATGACCATTTTAAAGCAACAGCATAAAATCGGATTCACTTATATGAAAGATAAGAGTCTTTCTTAAACGGGGGGCTCTTATTTAGTTAACTTATTTTTAATTAGTTTACATAAGAAATCTTATAAGTAGTTGTAATAAAAGAGTGTAGTCTGTCTCAAAATGAAAAGGATTCTTATCTTATTGAGACAGATGAAAGAATTTCAAAATTATATTTTCAAATATGTATTAGAATTAAATTTTGCTCAGCGTTCACCTAAGACAAGGATAATAAAAGATACCATTGACCTAAAAGGACTAAAACACTCTCTTTCAATATTACAAACAATTAAGCTTTGAGTAAAACACAACCGATTTAGTCTTAAGAGGTTAAAGTTAGATGTTTTATATTAAAATTTTCTTAACGTGTTTTTATATACTGTCTGTACCCTATAAGTAACCGTATAATCAACATTAATATGTATAAGTGAATGTATAAGAAACTAAAATGTATTATTACTAATGAAAGGTGAATAATACATTTTATTGGATGAGTATAAAAGAATTATAAAAAGGGGAAAAAAACAAACATCTCACAACTTTGCACGAAATACCAATTTTACGAACACTAAGGTATTTATATAAACATCTAATACGGTATCTAGGGATTTCCAGTTCATGTGCATAGATTTGGGTATTGGTATACATCTATGTAATTTATATTTTATATGAAAATAATCAAATTCTGAATTACTCACTAGCAATCTTTATAGTGAATTGCATTTTAATTTATAAGAGTTTTTCTTGTGTTGATCTAATTAACTCCTGATAATCATGATTAAATTAACCAATTCATATGTTATAACGACTTTTATGTTATTTTCATGTATTCATTTTGTATAAATTTATATATAAAATTGCTTTATCTTACATACATTTAAATGTAATTTTTGTAATAGTTTTACTAGCCTAATACAAATTTATCACTTGGTTATCTATAATTTTTATTAGAATAACTACACTATTCCATTCAATTTCTAGTATATTTTAGCATCCCATAATTTAATTATGTAAATAAGTTTGTGTAAAAATTGAATTTAACGCGAACTTGTGTTCGTATCGTTTTTCTGTTATAGTATATATGAGGTGATTTTTATGGATTACAGCAAGCAACGTCAAAAATCCGTACATCGTAAGAAATTATACGAGAATTTAAACGAAATGCCCTTTTACATAGAAGAATTTGTGGAGTACAAAGAATTGCATGATGCCTCTCCCTCCACCCTACTGAATTATGTATATGATTTTAGAGTCTTCTTTAATTGGCTATTATCTGAACAAATTATTGAATTTAAGCCCATTAAAGACATATCCTTCTCTGATTTAGAGAATTTAAAGAAAAAAGATGTTGAGAACTTTATGAGGTTTCTAAAACTACAACAAAACATGCAGAATTCCTCTGTTAACAGAAAAATTTCAGCCTTAAAGTCTTTATTTAAGTACCTTACCTCCCTATCAGAGAATGATGATGGAGAATGTTATTTTTATAGAAATGTAATGGCTAAGATTGAAATACATAAAGATAAAGAAACATTAAATGCACGTGCAAAACGTATGAGATCTAAAATATTTCATAATGATGATGATCAAGAGTTTTTGAATTACGTTAAGTACGAACATGAAAAATCTTTAACAAAACATCAGTTGTTCTATTTCCTAAGAGATAAAGAGCGTGATGTAGCTATTCTCTCCCTCTTTCTTGGTAGTGGTATTCGTGTAAGTGAATTAGCAGATCTTCGTA
This sequence comes from Bacillus sp. LK2, assembly GCF_001043575.1. Taxonomy (NCBI): domain Bacteria; kingdom Bacillati; phylum Bacillota; class Bacilli; order Caryophanales; family Bacillaceae; genus Bacillus; species Bacillus sp. LK2. Next base: position 24,870 of record NZ_LDUK01000072.1, on the reverse strand, counting down.
TGGAAGATATAAACTTAAAAGAAAGACTAATTGATGTAATACGAAAAGGAAACAAAGAAGATTCAGTATGGATTACTCCAATTGCATTGAATGATCTTGAAAGGTATATGGAAATTAGAGATAACAAATATGCTCCAGGGAAAGAATTAAAAAATGTATTTTTATCGAAGTATAAACATACTGCACAGCCTCTTTCGGTTAGGGCTATCCAAGATATAGTAGAAAAATATACTAAGGCCTTTGGTAAAAGAATGTCTCCTCATAAATTAAGACATACATTGGCAAATAAATTATATATGGAAGAAAAAGACTCGTTACAAGTGATGCAGCAACTTGGACATACCAGTCAAGATACAGCTTTGTTATACACTCAACTTGGGGAAACAACTATTAAAGATAGTTTAGGAAGAATAGGAAAGAATAAAGAATAAAAGTTCAGCAATGCAAAATTGCTGAACTTTTATTCTTTTCTCTAACTCCTAGGATTTAAACACTCTATGTTATTCGTTTCATATTTGATTTTATTGTGTAAAAAATACATAGTTTGAATTCTACTTTAATTGGTATATAAAAGCCCTCTCATGATAGATATAAATAAAAATTTTAGATTCCTACAATTGTTGTTTACGTTAAATCAGAATTTAACGAACAGTTTGTATTTTTATTTAAAAGTTCCCTTCTCCTTCCAAAATATATAAACGCAGCTGCTGTTGATTTGAAATAAAGTTCGATTATTTTGAAAAAAGTCTGATCGTTTATAATAAAGTTTGATAATTTGTAAATAAGTTTGATCAAAAATCCTGTATTGAAATATAGGCTTTTTTCTTGTTTCACAATCGGGCCATATTCTTGAAAAAGGTTATTCAATTAACGGGAGTTTAGTTTAACAAGGAACTGCAATAGAACATGATAAAATAATCAAAAATGGAGTAACGAAAAAAATGTTAAATACCTCCCTATCTGCATACAAAAAGATAAAGGGGTACTAAAGGCTGAGAGGAGATGGAGAGATGGTAAGTTACCACATTGCTACAATTGATAGCCTGCGTATTTTTTACCGGAAAGCAGGAAGCAGCAGAAATCCAGCGATTGTGCTGCTCCATGGTTTTCCAAGTTCTTCCCATATGTTCCGGAATCTAATTCCTCTTTTGTCTGACCAGTTTTATGTCATTGCACCTGATTATCCCGGCTTTGGAAACAGCAGCATGCCTGCTCCCGATGAATTTACATACACGTTCCATAACATTTCTCTTGTTATGGAAAAGCTATTGGATCTGCTTGGCATCAGGCAGTCAGTCTTCTATGTTCAGGATTATGGGGGTCCAGTCGGCCTCCGCATTGCTGTTCGCCAGCCGTCAAGGGTGCTTGGATTTGTTATTCAAAATTCCGTTGCTCATGAAGAGGGCCTTGGCAAGCCGTTCGATCTATTTAAAGCTTTGTGGAAAGACAGAAACCCAAACACTGAAGCAGCATTGGGAGCCCTACTCACCTTTGATTTCACAAAGAAGCAGTATCTTACCGGTGCCTGCTCCCCGAATCTGATCAGCCCGGACAGCTATTTGATGGATCAGTTCTTATTGGACCGCCTGGGAAATGCTCAAATTCAATTGGAACTTGCCTACGATTATCGAAAAAATGTAGAGCAATACTCCGTTTGGCAGCAGTATCTGCGCACGAAGCAGCCCCCAGCAATAGTTATCTGGGGGAAAAATGATTTTATTTTCACATTGAATGGCGCTGGTGCCTTTAGCAAGGAACTGTACAATGTGGAAACCCATCTTCTTTGTGGCGGGCATTTCCTTCTCGAGGAGCAAGCTTGGCAGGTATCACAGCTAATTAAAAGCTTCTTTTATCGTTTTCCGACAGAAGACTCCTTCCTCAAAAATGTGAAGGTGTGAAACACCAATTTTAGGTGGGAGATGAATGTCGGTTGGCATAAGCCAACATGTTTGCTATCCTATATTTGTACAGATTGCTCTTTGAAAACTGAAGATATGAGGTTGGTTGCAGAAAAACGTTGCAACCGTAAAATCTTCAACGTTCTATCGCCCCACGCTTGCCGAAGTTGCGAAAATCAAGCTAAAGTAGGAAGCGTGGTGAGTCAACGTACAAGATACTTATGTTTTCACCGTAGGGACTACGGGCAGAGCCTGCTAAGATAACCGGTGGATACATCGGTGTTCGCAGGAATCTCCCACTTCAAACAGTCCGTAAGGACGTTAAGTGGTGAGTAGTTCAATCAAGGCTAATTGTTCAATAATTCATGTGTAAAAATTTTAATGATTTTCAATTCATCAACAAGGTTTTATACTCTAAAGACAAAAAAGATTGGCATTTTGTCAGCATTTTTTCTTCCACCAATTCCTTTTTATTATCTGTCGATAATTAATAATGACCGTTCATAGTATTTTTTTCATTTATAAAAAAATACTAGTGTAAACCAATGCCTTGGTTTACACTACTAATCTTAGCATCATACGGAATACCTGTAACAGGATGTTTATCTCCCGCTAATTCCCCTTTTCTTAATCTAATTGTCTTCGGACCAATTGCACCTTCATAGGTATATGCAACTGCTTTATGTAAGTATTGTTGTGTACTGAGAGATGATTACCAGCCTTAAATTCATAGTTATTTAATATATGTAATGCTTTTCTATATGCAGAGGAATTTGAAAGCAGTGATTTCCCCCTTTGTAAGACCTGTAACAGCCGCTACCTTTCCTGCTTGTCCTATTTCCTCCAACAAAGCCTGTGAGTATTGAAGTGATGGCATAAGCTGCATAATGTTCTCTACTCTTCAGATTACCATTCCAAAATTGATTCATTCATTCATGAATGAATGAATCAGATAGAGCATTCCATGCAGCAGGAATAGTTTACGATTGCATCTTTCATGTTTAACCAGGTCTCTTTGTCTCCTACCCCATCTACAAACCTAGTAGAAATCCCAGTCCACACATGGCACCTTCTTGAATATCGGAATCGACTAAATTCCCACCATACAACTCGTCAGCTTCACGGAATTTTATAGCAGCACGTTCTTGCTCTTCTTCAATTTCCCCTAATTCTTGCAGAACATTAAACATCATTGGTTTTGTGTCATTAAACATCTGATAGAATCGATTACTTGTTGCTCCGCTCCACTGAGAGGCTATATACTCTGTTTGATTATATAAGTCCTTATGTATATATTCTAATGACGATCTTGCATCTCTTACACATTACGAGTCTTATCTCTTTTTTGATTAAAAGCGATGTTTTTTTGCCATCGGTTCTATACATGTATTTAATATCCAAGTTAATACTTTCCATACCTTTTGTTGATTAGGTGGCAAATGAGCGTGATACATAAAACTGTATTCAATCTGCTGTTTTGCACCACGATTTCGTTTGAATTCTCCAGCCCCAGCACTACAATGACAAATTAAATCTTTTTCGATAGAATCCATTGTAATAAGGAGGGAAAGAATACGGTATAAGCCTTGTTGCTGGTCAGAGTTTGTATTATAGCCAAGGATCGGCGTTGTCATAACTCCATCCCTAATAAAATAAGCAATGACACCATCAATTGTATTCCCTTTTTTTATGGCCTTTATCTCAAATAAACGATGCTGAAGAGCATTCCATAAATAAGCGGGTGTAAACATTGGGTTATGGGCGGAATATTTTTCAATATATAGTTGGTTGTATAGCTGGGAAATTTGTAAAATATCTTCTTTTGTTAATTCTTCATTCGTAATGATTTCATAATTGCATTTCTCTAATAAACTTTTATCATTTAATAAGTCTTTTCGTTTTTTTCGATTCATTTCTTTATAGTGTTTCGGATCAAATAAGTATATAGAACGAGACATAATTTTCTTGTAACCTACCGTAGATAGTGCTTCTGTCGTTACGGGATATAATTCGTTATTTAAAGAGCGAAATAGAATTGTATGCTCTGGAAATTTCTCAACAAATAAATTCGTAATTTTTTCGATTTGTTGTTCGTTGATAGAGTGATAAAGATTTGTTGAAAGCATCCAATTATTTACGACAATTACTTTATTAATATTCGTTCGTCGTAGCCAACTTCCCATAAGATGAATCGGATAGGTTAATAGCTTCTCTAGCCATGGTTTTTTCAACTCCCATAGCTCTTCTAACGCATAAGATATGTAATGTGTATAAGGAGAACATACATATGAATTTTCGAACTCTGCGTTATTAAGAGTAACTGGCAAGATCAGATCATCAATTTCTAATAGAAAGAGCTGCGTGTTAACATTTTCAATAAATGCTGTAACGCCCTTTTGAAAGAGAGGCAGGAAACTATCGCGTACATATGCTCCATCTTTTTTTGATTCCCAATCAATGCTGTGCAAGGAATGAACAGTATGTAGCTTAATCATATATGTTCACCACGTCTTACAAGACTTTCTATTCTTTTTAATTTTTTATCATATACTTGAATATCGTAATGCGAAAAGAAAAAATGTGGTATAGCACACTTTTTAGTAGACCACAGTGTATGTAACTCTTGCATTACCTTTGATTGACATAATTCGAAATCTTCAGGCAGTGCTTTAAGTTTTATTTCAATTTTGTCTACACTGTGCTGTATTACTTTAAATTCTTGAATGTCACTGGATGCAAACAAAATTGCTCTTCTAATGAAATCTGGAAAAATAAATATTTCGCTATTATCCAATTCACTTATTCCAATAAATATATCGTCACATCGACCATCAATTCGTTCTAATGCTAAGAAAGGTGAGCCACAGCTGCACGGCGTTTTTTTCTCAATTAATATGTCATTGAGACGATAGCGTATAATAGGCTGTGTTTTCCTCATGAAATCAGTAATAATGGGAACAAATATCCCTTTCTCTTGATCTAAGTACTCTTTTTCAATATGAACGAGATCTTCATTAATGTGTAATGTCCCCTGTCTGCAGGTGGTAGCAAGAAAACCTTCTGTACATTGGTAAACTTGGTGTACTGTCTGCTTGAAGGTTTCACGAATAAAGTCTCTATCAATATCTTCAAGCACTTCTGCTACAGAGATAATTTTTTTGGGACAAATCGTAATAAGCCCTTCTTGTTGCCAGTAAGCGATTTTCCGTAACATAGACGGAGGTGCAATTAAAATAGATGGCTTTACTTCATTTAATCGAGTGATATGCTGCTGAAACGAATCTAGTAAATCAAAAAAATGAAATGAAATTCGCTTATTTTTTGTCGCTTCGTATAAATTGCTATTTGCACGTAAGAAAAAAGCAATCGTGTGTTTATGTAGAATGCTAGAAGGAAGCACCTTTCCAATAACCGAGCCAGCCCACAACGTTTGTTCCTCCTCAGAAACGAGAAAAACCCCACGATTTCCACTAGTGCCTGATGATAAACCGACAGTTATATTACGAATGGTTGGTGAGAAATTCCGGGTCTTTTCTGCTTCAAATGCTACATGAAACGCTTCTTCCTTTGAAATATGGACTGTATTTAATGTATCAAAATGTTCCATCATTACTTCTTTATCAATAATGGGGAGTGCAGACAAATTTCCCTTTTGAAATTCATTTAAAAACGGCGTATATAACTGGCGATAAAAAGGAGACGCCTCTATCGTGAACAAAAGTTGTTTTTCTATTTGTTGTTTATGAAACTGTTCCAACTGTTTGCGATTTGAAAATCTCAAGCCATATTTTGTTTTCAAGTATTGCTTGAGAATCCGTAGTTTATTCATAGTACACCCCTGCTTTAATTTTATCCCATGTATGTTCACAATGAGTTGGTACAATTTCGATCTCAGGTGATGTTTGTGATAAATGGTGTAACTTCTCAATATTCTTTCGGTAAGACTTTGGATCGCTAGTTAAAAGGTTGGCAATCTTACTAGGAAATACAAGGTTTTGATAAGTTTTACTTAGCCACACTGCGTCTGCACAAAGAAAGACAATTTTATTACTCTGTAAATGGACGAATAAACCGAATTGTCCCGTTGCATGTCCTGTTAAGTCAACAGCAAATAATGAGCCATCATCAAATACATCATACCCCTCTTCAAACTTTCCATATGTAGGAGGTAAGTTAAGGGATGGAGTTTGATCAATGAATGTCATCCTTTGCTCTAAATCAATCGGCAGTGTATCTTTTAGGCATCCTTTTAATAGAGCCCCAAATTTACTTCTCCGTTTTATATCCTCATAAGCTTTTGCGAAGGTTAGTATTTTGGCTTTTGGAAAGTCGGGCAGACCAGCTGTATGATCGCCATGAAAATGAGAAAGAATAATATATTTAATTTCTTCTAGCTGAATACCATCAAGAAGCAGTTGCTGTTTAATAGATTGCTCTTCCGTGAAATGAACAGGCGTAAGTTTTGCATATACAGAGTAAGGAAATTTTTTTGTCGCATCTTTAAAATGCCCCGCATATCCAGTATCAAATAAAATATATCCTAATACTGGATGCTCAAGTAATCCTACTGTAGCTGGAAAACGGATTTGTTTCCAACTGCCCTTGGAGTATGCGATTTTTTCTGGATGTGTGCAATATCCCGTATCATATAGCTTTAAAGATTTGATTTTCATTGTATTTTCCACCAGTCTACAAATTTTGTAATTCCTTCTTCTATACTGATCTTTGGAGCATATCCTAATTCTTCTTTAGCTTTATCAATACTTAAGGTCTGGCTTTTTGAAAGGACACTAACAGTATATTTTGTGAGAATAGGTTCTTTTCCAAATAAAATAGTTTTTGAGAGTCCTTCTAGTATAGCAGCTAGTGTAAAAGCAGTTTTGTAGGAAATTTTTTTATATTTTACTTCCTTATCAAGACGCTTCATTACATTTTCTATGACCTCATATAAATTTACACGTTCGTCATTTGTTATATTGTACTTTTGCCCTAATGTATGTTTTGGGGAATGCATACAAAGAAGTAAAGCATCTACAACATTCTCAACATACGTAATATCAACAAGAACATTTTCTGTACCAATTCTCGGTAAGGCACCCTTTTCACATACTTTAATAAGACGCGGAAGAATAGCGTTATCTCCTGGTCCGAATAAAGCGCGCGGGCGTATTGTGATAACTGGTAAACCATCCGTGAAAGCTTGATCAATAGCTTGTTCAGCCATGTGCTTCGTTGTTGCATAATGATTTACAAATGTATCAGGAAGTTTCGCGTTTTCTACTACATTTTGTCGCTCATCATAATAGAAATAAATACTTGGTGTTGATACGTGGATAAGGCGTTTTATACCGGACTTTTGACTTCCCTCGATAATATGTTTCGTTCCTAACACATTCGCATTATAAAAATCTTCATATTTGCCCCAAGGGGAAGAAAGTGCGCCGCTATGAAAGATATAATCTTTATCTTTACAAACTTGTAGCACACGATCCCTGTCTTCAAGAGGACAATGAACAAATTCGATTCCATTTTGTTCTAATACCTTACCGATTGTTTTATTTCTCCCCGTTGCCGTTACTTCATAGCCCATATTTTTCAGTCGAAAGGCGAGTTTTTGTCCTAGAAAGCCCGTTCCACCAGTTACTAGCATTTTCATAAATCTTCACCATCCCACGATATGTCATATGTTGTTTGCTCTAAAATAGTCCGTTCATGTTTATAACTTTCACGCCATAATTTATACATGCTAAAAAACTGATAAAAAAATGGTTTCCTATCAGTGTGACTATAAATGATATCTGGATAGGCGCATAGAACTTTTAACCATCCCTTACGTTTTTGTGTACTTTTTAAGTAGGGGAGTCCATATAAAAGCATTGCTAATCGAATTGCACACTCAGAATTCAGTTTCGGAATTAGTGTATTATTTACTTTTGTATTAAAAAAGGCGGATAATATTTCCTCATCAAATAAATGTAATCCACTTGTGGTACGTGGATTACATTCGATTGGAATAGCATCTCCATTCTCTGTAATGATGAAATCAAAGGCAATTTGTCCAGAGAAATTTAGCTCTTTTACAATTTGCCTAACAAACTGTTCAATTTTAGGCTGATTAATATGTTTAAACGCAATGGTAGCGCCTAATCCTGCCGTGAATTCCGTTTTATAGGTAGAGTGAGCTAACACTTTCCCAGATTGTGCGATACTGTAGGAGCAATGCTGTGTTCCTTGTATAAACTCTTGAATGATATAATTAGGCTTGTCTACCATGATTTCTTTTATAGCAGCTTCTTTTGTAATAAATTCCACTTTATCAGAAAAACGGGAGAAAATCGGCTTTAGCACAAAAGGAGTAGTGGCTGGTGTTTGGTGAATCATTGACCTTATGGCTTGTTCATTATTTATTCTATACGTTGTAGGAACTTGCCAACCTAAATTCGTTACTAACTGAATAAATTCCCACTTATTATGGAGTAGTGAAAGTTTGTGAAAATCATCTACTAATACATGACAAAATGGACTAAATTCTTCTTTATGTCTAGATATATAAAATATTTCTTCACAAGTAGGAATAAGTAAATCCACATTATGGCGTTGAATGATTGATAGCAGCGCATGGATACTTTCATTTGTTTTCCACTTTGGAGAAGGAATTTCATAAAAGTAATCCGTACTTGTTGAAACTTTGCTTAATGGATAAGGAATACTATCTGCAATAATAACGGTATGCCCGGTGCTATTAAACAGTCTGCATAAATGTAAAGCTGCTGGTGCACGTGCCCCTGTAATTAATACTGTTTTCTTAGTATTCAAGAAGGATGCCTCCGATAGAAAGTCCTGCAGAAGTACCTAGCAATAATATTTTATTTCCGCGTTGCACTTTCTTTTGTTTAATCGCTTCGAAAAGGGCTACTGGAATAGATGCGGAAATCATATTACCGTAGTCTTCAAAAATGGTCATAAAGCGCTCTTCATCAATCCCTAATTTTTTACGAATCAGTCTCATAGCTGGTCCACTTGCTTGGTGAGGAACAATTAAATCAATATCATCTAGGGAATAACCAGTATGCATAAGTAGTTTTTCGATAAAATTCAACAGATACTTAGAAGATAGTTTAAAAATAGCTCTGCCATTCATATCGAACAGGAAGTCTTCTTTTCGCTCTTCACTATACTCCCTAGGATGAATCATCGTTCCACCGCCACGAATTTCTGATAGATGCGCACCAGAGCTATATGTTTCCATATGGGAAGCTATAATGGAAGATGTATGAACGCTTTTTGCTATCACAACAGCTGCCGCACCGTCACCGAATAAAATGCTACTTTCATTTTGTCCCCAATTTAATCCTACAGAAGAAATTTCAGAAGAAATGATAACAACATTTTTGTATCTCCCGCATTCAATTGCGTAAGAAATTGTATCAAGTGCTGTTATGAAACTTAGGCATGTTGAGTTGATATCAAAACATGGAATACCAGAGTGCTGTAGTCCGAGCTGTTCTTGAATAAGTGATGCAGTAGAAGGGATTGCCTGTTGAATCGTTCCGCTTCCGCAGATGATACAATCGATATCAGCCCATGTTAGCTTAGCATCTTCTACAGCTTTTTTTGCAGCTTCAGCACCCATATAAGAAGATGTTTCACCATCAACAAAGTATCGTGTTTTTACCCCAGCTTTTTTTAATGTCCAGCCTTCTGGCACATCTAGCATACGATCTATTTCAAAAGAATCTACTTTTCGTTTTGGAAAATATGTGCCAATTCCTTTTATTCCAACATATCTTTTCATTCTCTATCGCCTCTTAATCTTTTTATAAATTTAAAAATTCCGTTATATCTAAATAGTGTTGTGGGAAAATGCAGAAATTTTTTTGTGAAATTTGGATACTCACTTAGGGTCTTCTGGTAATGTTTCTCTGCAAAAAAGAGCAAGTTCCCAAGTAGAGAACTTGCTCTTTTTGCATGAGAATTCTTAAAATATATAATCTAGAAAAAACTTTTATACCAATTTAATCATATTATAACAATTATATGAAAATATTTAATAGTATTTTTTTATAAATTAAAGTAAAAATATAGAAAATGAAGTGCGAGCTTAGGTGAAATGATATTTTATTCTGCTAGTTTGATAGCGATATGGTGCTACCTCATCGTGTATAAGAGAGTATCCTTTATTTTGATTGGGTAATTATTTAATATGTAATTTTTCTTTTACTTTTGTAAGGTAAATCATCTTTTTGAACTCCTTCATAGGAAGTTACTTCTTTATGGTTTATTTCTACATTACTGTGATCTTTGTGTCTGATGTAAAGGTGTATAAAGGCATTCTCTTTAAATGGTGTGTCTATTGGTTTTACACTTCCAAATGTAACTGTTTTTTCTACTCCATCTTCATTATAAGTAGATAAAGTATAGAAACGCTGGTTACCTTTTACCTCACCCTTATTTGTTATTTGTACATAGTATTGTTCTGTTCCCATTCTAGATCTCTTGCACCCTATAGCAAAACTAGAAAACAGTGCAAATAATATAAATATAACTAAGGATTTTTTCATATAACTCTCTCCTTATCTTTGCATATGGAAATTATAGTAAAGGATTTATAGTGAAGAAATTGATTTTAGTGACATTAATATTACAAAATTGTAAGGTTTATTAGGGGTCACCATACATGCCCATCAACTTAAGAATTTACACCCCTAGGATGAAAATTCCGTGTATTTTTGACAGAAAACGGCTTATTTTTTCACTTTGGGGGTATTTGCTTTTCTTAGCTTGATGGTGATGGGTAGCACCACATTGCCATCAAGCTAAGGTTTTGAAGTACCCCCTAAACGAAAATTTTCTTTCTCTACAGGTAGTTATTTTGAGAAGTCAGCTCATTTTTTTCGTTTTGGGGCATTTATTTTTCTTAAGTTGATGGGCAACTTCTTGTTAAATAATTACATGAAAAAAAGCTTCCAATTATATTACATGAATTTATATATAAATAAATATTAAATAAGATATTATAGAAGATTCCTTCCTCAATTTGTGTGAAGGTGTGATAGCGCCAGCAAATAGGTGGGAGATAAATGTCGAAAAAAGATAAAAATGTTTTATTTATTTTTGTTGATTTTAAATAAACGTCATCATAGAATGTTTATGTATAACCAAACAAAATAACTTAATGTTTGGTTAATCCTTTAAAAAACTCTAAGAAATGTTAATGGCAATTAAAGCATAGAACCAGTACGAAAAAGATGCCTTCATAAGTGACAAACTAAAAAAATTGAAAACGAAGCATTATTAGCCCTTGAAGAAGAGTTACAACCATATGAGGAACAAGATTATAACCAAAATAGTCTTAATTAGGAGGGAGAAATTATGGAACAAAGAAAGTATCCAGTAACACCTCAAGATCGAATGAATTATATACTAGGTCTTTATTCTGCAAATCAACAAATTAATACCGTTCTTTATTTTCCTATAGGTATATCAAAGGAAATGCTTGAACAATCAGTAAGGATAACGTTACAATTACAGCCAGTTTTGAACAGCCGTTTTGTAGAAAGTGATATACCTTACTGGGAGGAACATTCATCTAGTACTAACCTACCTATTTGTCTTTTTGCAGAAGGAAATGATCAAGAACTTGAAAAGATGGCAATAGATTTTATTAAGGAACCTGGAGATTATATTCAGGGGCCTATGGTTCAAACAAAATTATTACGGGGTACTACAACAGATATGTTAGTTGTTAAATTATCACATCTTTGTTCAGATGGTGCAGGAGTCAAGGAATACCTTAGTTTACTGGGAGCAATATATACTCAACTTTCCCAGGGGCATTCTAAGGGTCAAATTATAAAGGAATTTGGCACGGGGAGTGGGGGTTTTCGCGATCAATCACCTGTTTTCAACTACGCTGGAATAACAGATGTAAAAAGTGCGTATCGTCCTAGCCAAGAACAACAAGCATCTTTATGGTCTTTTCCATCTCAACCGAACGAAAATGCATACCCAAAAATGTCCGTACGGCGGTTGAGCCATGAGCAAACTCTACGTCTAACCCAATGGACAAAAGCACAACAGGCTACCTTGAATGATGTCATCATGACTGCATACTTCCGATCATTATCGCATTCCACTGTGTATGCAGAACCTCGCACTGCAGAAAAAATGATTGGTATAACAATTGATTTACGCCGATATCTTCCCAATCATACAACTGGTGCTATTTGCAATTTATCCGGTATGGAAATGCCAGTGATTAAAATGGAAGATAATGAATCATTTAATCAGACTCTAGTTCGAGTCAAACAATCAATGGATAAAATAAAATCTCAAAATCCAGGTCTCTCTTCAGCCGCAGGAATGGAGTTACTGGCAGGTCTAAAGCTATCTGAGGTGAAAGAAATGTATAAAAGGCAATACGAACAGGCTTTACAAATGGGGATGGCGTTGCCGTTACTTACAAATATAGGGGTGATAGCAGATGAACCTATTAAATTTGGTGAAGTTCTAGCCGATGACGGGTATATGACATCACCTATTATGTATTCCCCATTCTTTACAATGGGGGTAAGCTCTTATAATGGAAGACTTACATTTACGATTGGTTATCATACGCCGGATACATCAAAAGGAAAAGTAGAGCAATTTTTAGAAAGTGTAGTCAGTCAACTAACATACTTGTAATAGGAGTATTACCTCACACCCAACAAGTTAAGTTTATATAAGTTTAATTTCACGTGAGATATTTCTTTTTTCAAGGGTTCCAGTGTAATCTCATTATAGATTTGCATACCAAATAAACCCTATCAGGTTTCAATTTTTAGATTACGCTACATGATTGTAGGACATGAAAAAGTTGTATTCAAAGTCTAAGATATCAAAGGCTGTTTTCTTCTGATATCTATGGTGTTTGCGTCCACCTTTCTGTAAGGGATTGTATAGACGAAACTAACCAATCTTTTTTTCAAAATGGAGTCTTTTGGTTTGTTGCTAAACCAAAGTAGGAGCAATAATTCTAATCAAACTGTAATTCAAACTTACAGAGATAGATATCGCTGTAAGTTTGAATTACACTCATCTTGCATCAATAGATTCATACAAAAATACCATCCTTTCTGTATATTTCTACAAAAAGAATAGCATTTTTTGTTTATGTGGATACAAATTTATCTTAGCTGGATAGAGATGGTTCTGTACCTCTATTATTTGATGTGTACAATATAAAAAGACCCACTTCTTCATTTCTAGTTTCTCCTTAATCTAACATACATATAGGATAGAGAAAAAACTAATTAAATAAAAAGTGGGGTGAAGATTAAATTTGTGAACTTTCTTTTTTTGGCAATCTCACTTCAAATATTGTTCTTGTTACATTACTTTCAACAGAAATCGTCCCATTATGCTGCTCGACGATATTTTTTGCAATAAATAATCCAAGACCTGTACCGTCCCGTTTCTCCGTTCTTGCTTTATCACCTGTATAAAGCATATCAAAAAGATAAGGTAAATCTTCTTCTGGAATGCTATCTCCGTAATTAATAATTTGTACGATAACCTCCCCATGATCAATGTACCCATTTATATCAACGAAATGCCCATTATTTCCGTATCGAATCGCATTTGTTAAAAGATTTTCAAATACTCGAGTTAACAAATTCCCGTCACCGTTAATATATAAATGAGGATGAACATTCGATTTAGCTTCTAAATGATGTTTCTCCAATAGTGGGTACAATTCCTCATCTAACTGTATAAGCAGCTCACTTATATTAATTGTTTTTTCATCTAACTTTAGCATGCCATAATTCATCTGCGTAATTTCAAATAACTCATCAATTAAACTTTCAAGTCGCTGTGATTTCGTAAACGCAATCGTAGAAAAACGTTTAATCTTTTCCCTCGTCAAGTTCTCCTCTTTAAGAATTAAATCTAAATAACCTAACACAGATGTTAATGGCGTTCTTAAATCATGAGCTAATCTTTACTGTTTTCTGCAAAGTCTCCTCTTTCAACCGCTTCTTTTAATTTTTCACTCGCTATGTTAATTTCACGCGCAATATTTCCGAACTCATCATTTGATGAAATAGGAGCTTTATTTGTAAAATCACCGTTAGCAAGATGATGAAGACCATTAGAAATTTCATCAAAATACTTTAAGTATGGTTTTGTTAAAAAGAAAAAAATAAAAAGACCTCATCCTTGATAAGTATCTTTGAATGAGGTCTTTCTATTATAAAAAATGGTTAACTTCTACTGCCTTAAAAGTGTTGTACATTCATTGATTTTAAACAATTAGATCAAATTAGTTCTGTTACATGAACCTCACATTTAAACCTTTTTAACAAATTCAGATTTTAATTTCATAGCTCCAAAACCATCAATTTTACAATCAATATCATGGTCTCCATCAACTAAACGGATATTTTTCACTTTTGTACCGATTTTAACAACTGATGAAGTTCCTTTTACTTTAAGATCTTTGATGACTGTTACAGAATCACCATCGTTTAAGATATTTCCATTTGCATCTTTAATTACCTTTGTATCTTCACTATTTTCAGTTTCTGATTCTAAAGTCCACTCATGGGCACATTCTGGGCAAACAAAAAAATTTCCATCTTCGTAAGTGTACTCTGAATTACATTTTGGGCAATTAGGTAAATTAGACATATTTTAAATTCCTCCACTTGTTATTATTCATTCTATATATAGCCTTGTGAACTACCCCCACTTACCGGTTATCACCGCTTGAAGTGGGGGCTTCCTGATTCTACAAGCATTGCCTATCTCTTACGAGATCCGGTCTTACACGCTCTCCACAGGCGTAGATTATACTGTTCGGACAAGACCTTGCCCTACAGTTATATAGATGTTATGTACATTGAAAAAGCTGGCTGATACGCAATTTGCGTTAAGCCGGCTTTTTCAATGTTAATCGCTGCATTGCGGTCACGATCCAGTACAGTACCACATTGTTTGCATACGTGCGTACGAACAGAAAGTGATTTCTTAACTGTTTCCCCGCACTTCGAACATTTTTGTGACGTGTAGTGCGGTTTTACCAGTACCAAATGCCCACCATTTCGTTTTGCCTTGTAGGAGAGGAATGTACGGAACATCCCCCAACCTGCATCGTGGATGGATTTTGCTAGGTGACGGTTACGTATCATATTTTTGATTTTTAGGTCTTCTATACAAATTACACCATAGCTGTTGGTTAATCTGAAGCTTAGCTTGTGCAAGAAATCCTTACGTTGATTCGCTATCTTCGTATGAATTTGCTGTACTTTGGCTACTTGCTTGCACCAGTTCTTCGAACCTTTTTTCATTTTTGAATGTTTACGTTGCGCACGTTTTAATTTACGCTCTTCTTTGCGTAGAAACGTAGGATTTTGAACTTCTTCTCCATTAGATAGAACCGCAAATTTTTTGATGCCTACATCAATACCAGTTGTTTTATTTGCATCACAAATAGAACCTTGGTTTACGTGTTTTTCAACACAAAAAGTCGCAAACCAACGGTTCCCTTGATACTTTATGACAACTTGTTTAACGCAGCCATCTAATTTACGGTGCCATCTGATATCAATGACCCCTAATTTCGAGATAAGAAGTTTACCGCCTTTTGTGAGAGAACACATACGACGGCTTGTCCCCAACGAACCATCCTTCTTTTTATATTTGAACATACCAAATTGAGTAAGAGTAATAGAGCGATATTCTTTAAAACTTTTCATTTTTGGATAGCCAGCATCCTTTTTAAAGAACTTTTTATAGGCTTTTTCCAAGCGCGCAAACACTTCCTGAAGAGGTTGCGAAGGAACCTCTTTTAAGAAATGATATATCTTTTTATCAAGTTTTTGCTGATCTTGTAATTCATACCGTGTTAAGTCTTTTTTATTTTGTTTATAATATCGTTGTTTATCTAGCAAGGCGGAGTTATATTGCTGACGACAAATGGAAATCCATCTCTCTAATGTATGTTGTTGTTCTTCTGTAGGATAGATTTCAAACCTGTAGTTCAATTTCATTATGTCGCCACCTCCGAATGTTTGTTCTGATAACTCTATTATAAACAAAGTTTGCGATGCTTTACCACTCAGAAGTACTTTTGTTAGGTCGGGCCATTCATCTCCCACCTACGCTGCGCCTAGAGGAAGGAGAATTCTGGCTGAAGTTCGTTAAAACTTTCTTTTTATAATTTCATAAGAATAGCAATCTTAAAGTTAAAATTTAAGAAGCTACCCTTATATATGTTTTTAAAACCTATTTTTATCGCATATCTTTCAATTTCTTAATAATCATGTTCGGTGTTGCCCATTCATCACGGTCAAAGTCAGAAATAGACACTTCGATGTTTAAACGTTCTTGAAATTCTACTAATAAAGATACTGTAGCAAAAGAATCTAGAATTCCTTCTTCAAATAATTGCACATCTAGGCTCTCTTTTACGATATCATTTTCACATACTTCTTCTAGCACATTTAATACTTGATTTTTAAATTCAGACATTATTTATTCTCCTCTATATCCATGATTTATAATGAAATTCTTCATAGTCTTCTATTTTTTAACACATCATTTAAAAGAACCTGTCCCATCATTATTACAAAGTTATCCCTGGTCTTTGTATAATAGTTATTAAGGTATAACAGATAGTTTTTCCCCGGAACATATGTGATTACTGTACATTAATTCTTTTAATAATCTAATGCATTTGCTTTATTCTTTATTGTATTCATTCCCTGAGATTGCTGAGCAAGCTCCGTACATTCATGAAAAGCGAAGTGCTTACATCCTATACATTTTTTCGTATTCAAATGTCTTAGAGCACAGTTGATCGCTTCCCCTGTATGATCAAAAAAGTTTTCTTCCCCAATCTCAGCGTATAATCCATTCTTATCTAGGGTTGTTTTTAGCTCTGATTGAATTCCTGAAACAAGAAGTACGCCACCTTGCTTTTTAAAATGCTGAACAATATTCCTAAAATAGGATTCTCCTGTTGTATCAATAAAAGGAACTTTTCCCATACGTAAAATTAAAACTTCGGGTTTATAATGAATGGTCGCTAGAATGTTTTGTTCAAATGTTTGAGCAGCCCCAAAGAATAATGGCCCTTCTATTGTGTAAATGCTTATTTGTGGACAATCGTGAGCCTTATTTACCACATGTGGTAACAGTTTTTCGTTCTTTCTTGTGTGATCTGGAAGCACTTTAGATATAACAAGCATGTTGCTCATACGTTTTGTAAATAAAATAACAGCTAAAATAAGTCCGATTTCCACAGCTGTTGTCAAACTTGTAAATACAGTCAGCAGAAATGTTACAAGTAATACAAGAGAATCCCCTGTCTTCATTTTAAGTATGTGAATAAAATGTTTTTGTTCGCTCATATTCCAAGCTACCACCATTAAAATGGGAGCCATACTAGCAAGCGGAATATGTGAAGCATATGGAGCTAACAGTAGAAGCGTGAACAACACAAATCCCCCATGAATAACACCCGACATTGGAGATACAGCTCCACTCTTAATATTGGTTGCTGTGCGGGCAATTGCTCCAGTTGCCGGAATACCTCCAAATAATGGTGTAACAATATTGGCAATTCCCTGACCAATAAGCTCTTTGTTACTGTTGTGTTTACTATTTGTCATACCGTCTGCCACGACAGCGGATAAAAGAGATTCAATACCACCCAACATGGCAATGACAAATGCAGGGCCAATTAACTGTTTTATACGCTCTACCGTGATTTCTGGTATATCAAACTGCGGAAGTGTATTGGGAATCGTGCCATATGCTGTACCTATAGTAGGTACATGACCTGAGAAAAATACAGTTGCAATTATAGTTGAAATCACAACACCTACTAATGAACCTGGTACTTTTGGCAAAATCTTTGGTGTTATGAGTATGACAAGAAAACAAATCAAAGCAGTTATAACACTGTAAAAATTGGTAGTACTGATATGAGTAAAGATTTCCTGCAAATTTGCTATAAATTCCTCATGCTTTTTTATACCTGTTAGCCCTAAAAAACTAGCAATTTGTCCCGTAAAGATAATGACAGCAATTCCTGACGTAAAGCCAATTGTTACAGGACGTGGAATAAACTTAATTAAAGACCCTAGTTTAAAAATTCCCATAAGGCATAAAATAATTCCAGCTAATAAACCAGCAAGTAGTAAATCTTCATATCCATAGGTAATGACAATTCCTAAAAGAATTGGAACAAAGGCACCTGTAGGTCCTCCAATTTGATACTTCGAACCACCAAATAGCGAAATGAGTATCCCGGCAATACATGTTGTATAAATTCCATACTCTGGCTTAACACCAGAGGCTATTGCAAAAGACATAGCAAGTGGAATCGCAACAACTCCAACAATCATTCCTGAAAGAAGATCCTTTTGAAAATGACCCAATGAATATCCTTCAAACCTTCCCGTAAATAACCCTCTCATTACAAACCCTTCTTTTCTATTTTTAATAAATCTGGATTACAAATACATTTCTCGTTCCCTTGTACAGGAGATTTTCATTTTCACAAAAGAAAACACCATCCTAATATTTACTATACGTTTTGCTTAAATGATGCTCTAATTCACCTATATCTCCACCTTGTTGTAAGTAGGATTCCAATCTTTCCGCTAGAAGTTCCCCAGCTCGACTATCTAGCTTCTTCGTATCTATAAACGATGTAATCCTTACATTATCTGGAGTTATATCCCTACGAAACATCTTTCCTGGAATTTCAATCCAAAAACGATTCCATTCATCCAATAATCCTATTTGATCCAATAAAAAACCTTGAATTCCACATAACCAAGCTGTACAAGCTGTATTTCTTTTTTGACACCCAACTCCATCTTGTAAATGCTGGCATGAAAAACAACAAGTATTCCCACTGTTAATACAAACATTACAAACGTGATGAGCTCCTATTGAGCGAAATATCTCAATCCCATGTTGGATGATATCTTCCTTCTTAACTTCAATGCTCAACCTACCCCTCCTTAACTATCGTTTCGCCTTCTGTTTCATCTAGCTCTTCTAGCATTGAAATCGTATCGATTAAATGATTGTTAAAAATTTTCCGTGCAACTACCAATAAATTCATAATCATAGGATCCCGAAGAGAATATAAAACTCGTTTTCCATCTTTGGTGCCAACAACAATATTTTTAGCACGTAGCACACTTAACTGTTGAGAAACAGCTGAACCTTCCTTATTAAGAATGCTTTGAATTTCATTTACACTTTTTTCACCTTCTGACAAAACTTCTAAAATACCTATTCGTAAAGGATGCGATAAGGCTTTAAAAAAATCAGCTTTAAATTGTTGCATTTCGGTTCCCATTAAAACACCTCTAGTATTTATTTTTAACTAAAACTCCAAAAGTATCATATACATCTTCAAATGTTTGAATATGTATATGATACTTCTAGAAATTACAATTTTCAATACAAATTTTGAAACGTTAAAAGAGAACCCGAAACAAAAAAAGAGCTGTTGTCATTATAGGACAACAGCTCCCTTATATTTATTGCTTTCGGACAGCTTCAAAAGTAACAATTTGACCTGCATTCGATGGCTGATTTTTGTAAACATAATTAGCGGAGCATGTAATTCTTCTTTCTTTATAAAAGGGAATTCCATACTTGTTTATACTCTCCATTAGGGTACGTCTTCAATAAACTTTCTCATATGTCCTTATTAACATAGCACTCTAGGTACTTACTATTTTTCCCTACACTCAATGAAAAATTGGTTTCTATGCCAATTTTCCATTCAAGCATTGTTAATAGCATTTCTCTTACACTATTTAAGTGTTCATAAGCGTAAAGTATTTCTTCTCTCCATAACCCTTTAGCTACATTAGTCAAAATCCACCAAAATTCATTTCAACAATCAGCCAAAAAGACAGCGGATGGTTTTTTAACCCAATATCCTTCATCTGTTGGCTCATCTAGTGTAGGCATTTTTTCATCTTTATCTAACAAAATAATTGTTAATCCATCTTCAGAACAATACTCATTTTTTCCTCAATAGTAATAAGCATTAAATCAATTCTATTCCATCCTCAAATAACATTAAACAAAGTATCCTACCAGAAATTAAATACCGCTTATGGAACCTTCTTAACGTACGGAAAAACTAAGTTTTTTTAATAAAAAATTCCTTATCGTACGAAATTCGTGTTTTGTTGGCGGGACCCTATCGCTATCAAGCCAACAAAGAGACTAATAATATCAAGGAAAGGCTTTCTTTTCAATAGGGTACATTCTATCAATAAGAGAAATATGTAATTATGCATATCCTTTTTCATTATTTCAATAGTATTAAAACTTGATATATAATTAAAAGGTTTTTTAATGGATTGATGAGGAGATGCGAGTATGAAGAAAGTCATAGGACTTATAGTATCATTATTTTCTACCTATGCACCAACGTTTACAGAAGCAGCCGAAGTTTTAAATAAAGTAGGCTGGGTGAGGGAAAAAAGAGAGCCTGCTCTTAATGAGTGAACCTTTTTTTATAACGTTTCTTTTTAGAAAACCTTTTACATATGCGTTATAGATCATATTCACAATGTCAGTCCTTGATACGTCTGTAAAAACTTATCAAAAGGTGTACTTTTTGATACACAGCATATAACTTTTTAATTAATTAAGCATATTCCCCTTTTTCGGGGGGATGAGCAAAAACACCTGGTTTTAAAAATTTCACAACAGAACCAGATAACGTGATAAAGTATTAGTTACTGTGCATGTAATTATAAAAAAAGAGCCTTCCCAAATGATGTTTGTAATAGTTTATACGATTTTAGGAAATTAATAGCATTTTATACCGCTATTATTAACCTAATTTCCAAGAAATAGAGGTGATTGTAGGTGACTAAACCTATTAAAAAAAATAGTCGTTATATGGTTGGATTGGACAGTCTAAGGGGTCTAGCTATATTAGGTGTTATTTTGTATCATATTAACTTTAATTGGATGCCTGGAGGATTTTTAGGAGTTACTGTATTTTTTGTACTCTCAGGTTATTTAATTACAGATATTCTAGCGATGGAGTGGAAGAGAAATAAGAGAATTGATTTGAAGAAATTCTGGCTTAGTAGGGCAAGGAGATTGCTTCCCGGAATGGTTGTAATGCTCGTTATAATGTTGGCATGGATTACAATTTTTCATAGCTCTTTACTTGAAAAAATGTGTGGAGATTCATTAGCGGCGTTATTTTATGTTAGTAACTGGTGGTATATTTATCATAAATTATCGTACTTTGATAATTTTAACCAACTTTCTCCATTGAATCATTTTTGGTCGTTAGCAGTTGAGGAACAATTCTATGTGGTCTGGCCATTTATCATTAGTTTAGGATTTTACTACATAAAAAAACAATCCCGTATGATTTTATTGATTTGTCTGGGAGCTGCTGCTTCAGCTTTAGCGATGGCAATTTTGTATGAACCTGGAGCTGATCCGAGCAGAATTTATTATGGCACAGATACGAGGGCCTTTTCTTTACTTATTGGAGCGGCACTTGCCTTACTTTGGCCAAGCAATAGGCTTGCAAATAAAATTATTCCAAAGGCGCGTCTCATTCTTGATGTAGTGGGAGGAACTGCTCTTATTATTATTTTGGTTATGTTTTGGAAGACTAATCAATATGATCCGTTTCTATACAAAGGAGGAATGGTTCTCTTATCAATTGCAACAGCATTGTTAGTGGCAAATCTTGCTCATCCAGCTAGCCGTATCGCTCAATTTTTACGATTTAGACCTCTACGTTGGCTAGGGGTAAGGTCGTATGGCATATACCTTTGGCATTATCCAATTCTTACATTGACGACTCCAAAAGTAAATGCTGGAGATTTTTCACCAATAAGAGCAATTCTTCAATTTCTTCTGATTATAATGATTGCGCAAATTTCATGGAAGTATATTGAAAAACCAATCCGACAAGGTGCGCTCCGAAATATTCAGTTTAAGAATTTTAGACTTCAAAATGTCGCTTTAGGTGTTAAGTTAGCTTTAATTTGTGCAGTATTCGTTTCATCGATAGCCGTCTTTGGGTTATCAAATGCTAGTAAGGCTAAGGAGAATCCTCAACTAGATAAGGTGGAGGCAGAACAAACACAACCGGCGAAACATCCAGTTGCAGTTTGGGATGATCCAGCCCAAGAGGCAGAGGCGCCCCAAAAACAAGAAGAATCAAAAGAAGTAAATTCTGAGCAAACTAAAAGTTCTCTCACCGTTACAGCGATAGGCGATTCCGTTATGATTGATATTACTCCGTATTTAAAAAATGCTTTTCCTGATATTAGGATTGATGCGCAAATTGGTCGCCAGCTGTCAAAAGCGATTCCTGTAGTTGAACAGTTAAAGAATGAAGGGAAATTAGGAAACTATGTCATTATTGGATTAGGTACAAATGGAGCCTTTACTACAGAGCAACTTGTATCATTAATAAATTTAATTGGGAATGAACGTAAAATAATATTTATTAATACGAGGGTACCACGTCCGTGGGAATCGATCGTGAATGAGAGATTGAAAGTGACAACATCTAAATATCCTAATATAACTCTAGTTGATTGGTATGCAGCAAGTGCTGGAAAGAGAGACTACTTTGCACCTGATGGTGTGCATTTAACCAAAGTAGGTGCAGAAGCATATGCAGCACTTGTAGCCAAAGCGGTGAATGGTTCTGGTGCAAAAAAATGATAAATAAAAAAGAATCAAGGATTCCTAACGGAATCACCTGTTAAGCAGTTAATCCAAACAGCCGGTTGATAAAAATATTCTGATTTTGGACAGACTGGTCCTGCAAATCAATTTGTTCTTTTTTGAGCATATGCATGGCTTCAACACCACTCAATATAGAAGCTGATGTTTTGTATGATTTAAATCCCAACATAGAGCGTATACGTTTTTTAATAAGGGTTTCTAGATACATTAAATACTAATAGGGATAGCATCTCATCGCTATCAAATTGAGGTAAATTTGTATATACATAATAAGAACAACGCTATTCTTTCTGTAGAATCATAGGAAAGGATAGCGTTTTTTATGTCTATTTCTGTGCCTGACGAATTACAACTATTTGCTCAAGAGATTCAAAGTTTTTTATCTCCAAATACCTTACGGGATCTTGCTAGAGATGTTAGTTTTGTACAAAGAACCAGTAAGTACCAAGCAAAAGATTTAGTCGCTTTATGTATATGGGTGAGTCAAAATGTAGCAATGACTTCTTTAGCTCAGTTATTTAGCTGTTTAGAAGCATCAACAGCAGTACTGTACTCATCAGTCCTGAGGGACTGAATCAACGATAAAAAAGATTGATAAAAATAAGCTATTTTACCCCATGCAAATACAGGATTTCGCAAAAAAATTTTCATTTTTTTACAAATAAAGAGTTTAACCCAAAATGATTGGTTCGATTAACTATCTTTCTTTAAATAATGGTTGGGTCTTTTCTAAAAATGATTTAGTACCTTCTCTGAAGTCCTCTGTGGACGCTATCAAACCAAAATAATCTGCTCCAAGACGTGCGGACTCTTCTAAAGTTAAATTACCTCCCCGATGAATTGCCTCCCAAGTCATTTTTACTGCGATAGGAGCCTGAGATAGAATTTCTTGGATGAGCGTTTCTGTCTCTGATAATAATTTATCAGGCTCAACAGTCCTATTAACCAGTCCTATTCTATAAGCTTCGTCTGCGCTTATCACGCTTCCAGTGAGCAACAGTTCTGTAGCACGCCCCTTACCTATAAGTCTGGGTAATCTCGTAGTCCCTCCAAATCCGGCAACAGCTCCAATACGGACTTCAGGATGTCCTAATCTAGCATGATTAGCGCAAATACGGATCGTACAGGATTCAGCTAACTCAAGTCCACCTCCTAGTGCAAATCCGTTGATGGCAGCAACAACCACTTTTCCTAATGACTCGATTTTATGAGTAACCATAACAGCCAACTGAGCTAAATCCCGTACTTCTAGTGGAGTGGCTTTATTGAGAAACTGAATGTCAGCACCTGCGGAAAATGCCTTTTCTCCAGCACCGATAATTATCAATGCTTTTACACTTGAATTAGTTTTAACCCTGTCCAAGACGGAAGAAAGTTGCTCAAGAACATCTCGGTTTAACGCATTTAGTGCTTCCGGTCTGTTTAATGTAATTCTTGCAATACCATTTTCCTCAGTGTAGAGGACGACACTTTTGTTTAACATTTTAATCCCTCCAATAGTTTAGTGTGCCGACACAAAAGGCTACTAATTTCTATCGCTTCTTTTTATAACATTAAGAGAGGATTTTTTACTGAGATGTCATCACCGACTGATTGCTCGTTCATAAGTGAGATTATATTTGGAATATACTGCACAACTCAAAAAAAGTTTTTTATTCATCAATTTAATCCCGTAGAATGTTCTTGTGGCGAAACATCTTGCATTTTTAACCACGACTAATATTCAGACACAGAACCTATCCCGCAGCCCTCCTTAAACCGCTTTTCAATATAAAATGTTCTTCTTTGGACATAAAAATCCTCTTTAGGAAAAAATACTTAAGGGGATAAAACTTCGCAAATTTCTTTTAAAATGTCGCGCCTTTCTTCTAAACATCGCATCTTTTTTTAGGGTACAGACTCATACCCATCAAGTTAAAATTTATCTAACTTTTTATTCCACATAGTTTTTTAATATGATTATCTAATTAGATTAATAATTTGATAATCATATTAAAAACTAACCTCCCTTTAAATTAGAAAGAAACCCCAAATGATAAATTTCATTTTTCCGTCATCCTTATTAGCCGACATAATTCAAAAATGCTATACATCTCCTGTATAGCACTGTTGATCTTATATGCTACAAAAACATAGCCGTTACTAAACTTATGACTGAACAAATGCACAACAGCGACCCGATATAGGGGTACCGCCACACATCCATCAACTTAAG
>NZ_LDUK01000071.1:0-3165 GCF_001043575.1 Bacillus sp. LK2 | reverse complement strand
TATGTTCTTTGAAAACTAGATAACAGTGTAGCTCATATTTTTTAATTTTAGTTTGGTTAAGTTAGAAAGGGCGCACGGTGGATGCCTTGACACTAGGAGTCGATGAAGGACGGGACTAACGCCGATATGCTTCGGGGAGCTGTAAGTAAGCTTTGATCCGAAGATTTCCGAATGGGGAAACCCACTATACGTAATGGTATGGTATCCTTACCTGAATACATAGGGTATGGAAGACAGACCCAGGGAACTGAAACATCTAAGTACCTGGAGGAAGAGAAAGCAAATGCGATTTCCTGAGTAGCGGCGAGCGAAACGGAATCTAGCCCAAACCAAGAGGCTTGCCTCTTGGGGTTGTAGGACATTCTATACGGAGTTACAAAGGAACGAGGTAGACGAAGCGGCCTGGAAAGGCCCGTCACAGAAGGTAACAACCCTGTAGTCGAAACTTCGTTCTCTCTTGAATGTATCCTGAGTACGGCGGAACACGTGAAATTCCGTCGGAATCTGGGAGGACCATCTCCCAAGGCTAAATACTCCCTAGTGATCGATAGTGAACCAGTACCGTGAGGGAAAGGTGAAAAGCACCCCGGAAGGGGAGTGAAAGAGATCCTGAAACCGTGTGCCTACAAATAGTCAGAGCCCGTTAATGGGTGATGGCGTGCCTTTTGTAGAATGAACCGGCGAGTTACGATCCCGTGCGAGGTTAAGTTGAAGAGACGGAGCCGCAGCGAAAGCGAGTCTGAATAGGGCGTTTAGTACGTGGTCGTAGACCCGAAACCAGGTGATCTACCCATGTCCAGGGTGAAGTTCAGGTAACACTGAATGGAGGCCCGAACCCACGCACGTTGAAAAGTGCGGGGATGAGGTGTGGGTAGCGGAGAAATTCCAATCGAACCTGGAGATAGCTGGTTCTCCCCGAAATAGCTTTAGGGCTAGCCTTAAGTGTAAGAGTCTTGGAGGTAGAGCACTGATTGAACTAGGGGTCCTCATCGGATTACCGAATTCAGTCAAACTCCGAATGCCAATGACTTATCCTTAGGAGTCAGACTGCGAGTGATAAGATCCGTAGTCAAGAGGGAAACAGCCCAGATCGCCAGCTAAGGTCCCAAAGTGTGTATTAAGTGGAAAAGGATGTGGAGTTGCTTAGACAACTAGGATGTTGGCTTAGAAGCAGCCACCATTTAAAGAGTGCGTAATAGCTCACTAGTCGAGTGACTCTGCGCCGAAAATGTACCGGGGCTAAATACACCACCGAAGCTGCGAATTGATACCAATGGTATCAGTGGTAGGGGAGCGTTCTAAGTGCAGTGAAGTCAGACCGGAAGGACTGGTGGAGCGCTTAGAAGTGAGAATGCCGGTATGAGTAGCGAAAGACGGGTGAGAATCCCGTCCACCGAATGCCTAAGGTTTCCTGAGGAAGGCTCGTCCGCTCAGGGTTAGTCAGGACCTAAGCCGAGGCCGACAGGCGTAGGCGATGGACAACAGGTTGATATTCCTGTACCACCTCTTTATCGTTTGAGCAATGGAGGGACGCAGAAGGATAGAAGAAGCGTGCGATTGGTTGTGCACGTCCAAGCAGTTAGGCTGATAAGTAGGCAAATCCGCTTATCGTGAAGGCTGAGCTGTGATGGGGAAGCTCCTTATGGAGCGAAGTCTTTGATTCCCCGCTGCCAAGAAAAGCTTCTAGCGAGATAAAAGGTGCCTGTACCGCAAACCGACACAGGTAGGCGAGGAGAGAATCCTAAGGTGTGCGAGAGAACTCTGGTTAAGGAACTCGGCAAAATGACCCCGTAACTTCGGGAGAAGGGGTGCTTTCTTAACGGAAAGCCGCAGTGAATAGGCCCAAGCGACTGTTTAGCAAAAACACAGGTCTCTGCGAAGCCGTAAGGCGAAGTATAGGGGCTGACACCTGCCCGGTGCTGGAAGGTTAAGGAGAGGGGTTAGCGTAAGCGAAGCTCTGAACTGAAGCCCCAGTAAACGGCGGCCGTAACTATAACGGTCCTAAGGTAGCGAAATTCCTTGTCGGGTAAGTTCCGACCCGCACGAAAGGTGTAACGATTTGGGCACTGTCTCAACCAGAGACTCGGTGAAATTATAGTACCTGTGAAGATGCAGGTTACCCGCGACAGGACGGAAAGACCCCGTGGAGCTTTACTGTAGCCTGATATTGAATTTTGGTACAGTTTGTACAGGATAGGCGGGAGCCATTGAAACCGGAGCGCTAGCTTCGGTGGAGGCGCTGGTGGGATACCGCCCTGACTGTATTGAAATTCTAACCTACGGGTCTTATCGACCCGGGAGACAGTGTCAGGTGGGCAGTTTGACTGGGGCGGTCGCCTCCTAAAGTGTAACGGAGGCGCCCAAAGGTTCCCTCAGAATGGTTGGAAATCATTCGTAGAGTGCAAAGGCATAAGGGAGCTTGACTGCGAGACCTACAAGTCGAGCAGGGACGAAAGTCGGGCTTAGTGATCCGGTGGTTCCGCATGGAAGGGCCATCGCTCAACGGATAAAAGCTACCCCGGGGATAACAGGCTTATCTCCCCCAAGAGTCCACATCGACGGGGAGGTTTGGCACCTCGATGTCGGCTCATCGCATCCTGGGGCTGTAGTCGGTCCCAAGGGTTGGGCTGTTCGCCCATTAAAGCGGTACGCGAGCTGGGTTCAGAACGTCGTGAGACAGTTCGGTCCCTATCCGTCGTGGGCGTAGGAAATTTGAGAGGAGCTGTCCTTAGTACGAGAGGACCGGGATGGACGCACCGCTGGTGTACCAGTTGTTCTGCCAAGGGCATAGCTGGGTAGCTATGTGCGGAAGGGATAAGTGCTGAAAGCATCTAAGCATGAAGCCCCCCTCAAGATGAGATTTCCCATAGCGTAAGCTAGTAAGATCCCTGAAAGATGATCAGGTTGATAGGTTCGAGGTGGAAGCATGGTGACATGTGGAGCTGACGAATACTAATAGATCGAGGACTTAACCATATAATATGTAGCAATGTTATCTAGTTTTGAAGGAATATGCCTTCATAGTTTGGTGATGATGGCAGAGAGGTCACACCCGTTCCCATACCGAACACGGAAGTTAAGCTCTCTAGCGCCGATGGTAGTTGGGACCTTGTCCCTGTGAGAGTAGGACGTCGCCAAGCTATTTATATCATCGCGGGGTGGAGC
>NZ_LDUK01000070.1:0-7297 GCF_001043575.1 Bacillus sp. LK2 | reverse complement strand
TTTATCTAGTAATCTATTTTTATTAATTTTAGGACAAAGTCTTTATGTGGGTTCAGTAACATTGTTTCAAATTAATTGGTATTCATTAAGGCAATCTATAACTCCTAAAGATTATTTAGGAAGAGTTTCAGGAGCTTGTCGTGGTATAGCTTATTTTGGTGCGAGTTTAGGTAGTTTCTTAGGTGGCTTTTTATTAGCTAAAATTTCTGTTTCTAATTTATTTCTTATTAATGGCTCTCTCGTTATATTCGTAGCTTTAATTACAATGTTAAGTAAATTACGTTATACAGATACAATTGAAAATTTAGATGTTATGGAAGAACCAAAAGTTAATAAGTTATAGAGATTTATATAGGGGGGATTAAATTGTTGGTATGTGAAGAGCATGTTGTAACTGCTTTAAAGGAATTAGAGATACCTCATATACAAATGTTATTACCAACTACACGTACATGTCATTTCTGTGAAAATTATGCTATATTTTCTTTATATGTATCATCCTTTTGGAAATTACCAGCATATAAAATAAATGATTCTAATTTACAAAAGGTAACATCATAGATTGATACATGAGGTAAATTTTACGTGTATTTAATTTTAAAAATATACGAGGTCAGATAAATACAACAAAAAAGGAATTAAGCGGAATGAGCTAATTCAAAAATATTGATCAGCTTAATTTTTATATAAAAAGAAAAATAAATAGTAATGTCAACGGTAAGCGGACGGAGCATAGCGAAGGAGCATTAAGGAGTTGACATATCCACCACACCCAAACCCTCTTGGTTTGTCAAAACGATTATCGTTTTGACCTGCCAACCGGCGAGGGAGTCCCTCAAGGATTGAGGGGGTGGGGAGTTCGACTGATGGGGTCAAGGGGAAGATTTCCCCTTGTAGGTTCGGACAAGGTCCGAGGTTTTTGCCACTCTAAGAATGGCTCAGTGAGGCCGAAAAGCGTCGCAGACCCCTATCGATTTTGATGCGTTAGCGTCAAAATACGTATAGGGTTACGTCAATTGACACAATTTCGTCGCCTTGCTAGACTTATTGTATCAATTAATCTAGGGGAAGTGGTGGCACTTTATGTTGTTCTCTATCTCATTTAATCAATCTCACCAAAGTTCATTAAGCTATAATAATAGAGAAAATATTCATGGGAATCCTGGCATCGATCTATCCAGGTTAGACGAGAATATCTATTTTGTAAAAAAAGACATTCCAGTTGTATACGATGATATCTTTCAAGAAGCGGTAGACAAATACAATGAGAAATAAAAACGGAATGACTGTAAAATCAAGAATTACTATGACAAAGTAAAAAAAGATATAAAGCACATGTGCAAAGAGAATTGGTTGTATTGTTTGGAGAGAGCAAAGATGACTCGAAGGTATAGGGGAGCGAAAAAAGAAGCGTTAAAACGGTACATGGGGGGTTATATGAAAGGAATTGTATTGGATAAGATGGGGAAAAAGCTGTTGAAGCGCCATTTTGTAGATGATAGATAGTGAGCTTAATGGAGTTCAAAAGTTCTTTAGTGATAAACAAAAAGAGATTGAACAACAAAAGAAGGAACAGTCATTTAAGTATGAAGTCTAAAAAACGAGACTAAGACTTATGGGATAGAGAGTTAAAAGAGTAGATGCTTTCAATTGATGAGGATTAAAGTTTTATGTAGAAATTTGTGGTAAAATGAAAAAAAGAAACTTTGCTGCGAACAAAGTTTCTTAAGAATTTTCCAGGTAGGAAACCACCCTAACCAAGAAAAATGATTCTTAAAATAACTATTCATATTTTATCAAAAAATATATGTTTTGGGAATGATAATATAGTTATTTGTTTTATTAAACATACATAAAAAAATATTGGTTTTGGTTTCCTTCTGGCATAGTGGGAGGGTAACGGTGAATAAAATTTTAGACTTCGGACAAGCTGAAAAAAATGCTAGACAAAGAGATTTAGAGTCTGAAAGAAAACAGTATGAAAATGATTTTGGTTTTTCAAAAGAGGAAATTGAGAAGGCGATGGAAGTAGTTTCTCAAGCAACTGGTGAAGAGTTGTATTTAGGAAAGAAGAAAAAACCATCATCTAAAATTAGATTTTCTCAATTTATTCAAGAAAATTGGAAGTTCTTAAGAGATGAAAAATATTTTACCAGTGAGGAAAAAGTATTTTTAACGGATTTACAATGTAATGTAAGTATGTACTCTAATGCGATCGTAGATGATGTAAAGAAGAAACTTCCTTGTGCGCTAACTATTGTAACAATTGCCGAGGTTTTGAAAACATCAAGACCAAAAGTCAGTAGAGTAGTAAATTCTTTGATTAAAAAAGGTGTCTTAGCAAAATCGATATCAGGAGATTTTAAAGATAGCCAGCAAGCAAAAGATTATGTTTTATTTGTAAATCCAAACATTATTATTTCAGGTAGTAAAGATGACGTTTCAGAACATTTAGTTTTACAATTCAAAAATGTAATGAGTAAAAATACTGTCTTAAGTAAGTTACCAATTAAATTATTTTAGAGCCGTTTTTACGGCTCTTTTTTTATTTGAATTTATTACCAAAAGTACCGTATCAAATTTGATACGGTACCGTATCAAATTTGATACGCTAATAAAAAGTATGAATTGTTGATATTACTAGTCTAAATCTACTTTTTGTATTTATAACTATCTCATTCTATATATATAGCTAAAAGTTCCGCAAGGAACAGGTAGTATTTTTGAGCAAATAATGCTCAAAAATCTCCACCTTCATAATAAAAAAAAGTCGGTTCGTTAATCCTCACCTAAAAGCTAACGCTTTTCTTTTTTTATTATGTCCTTGCAAAACTTTTTTCGGCTCGTGTGCTTTTCTCGCCAAGCCGACAGACAAAAAGCAAAGCAATGGTTTTCGACTTGGACTAGCAAGTATACGAGCCGAACCGCTTAGATCAATCGTTCTAAAATAGTTCTTATTCAAAAAATAGATACGTAATACGTGGGGGTTCGCCCCCACACGACGAGCCAGCACTCTAGCCAAAAAGCAAAAGTAAGATCAAAAGACAAGAATACAATCATAAAAAAGAGTTAACCAGCTATGAATAAGTATTCATAGCTGGTTAACATAACGTCCTATTATCGGTAGCAAGGATAAAGGAGGAACCCTTGTTTTTATAGGGTTCTTTTTTCTTTTCTAGTAAAATTGATATACATGATTTTATACATGGTTGATGTAGCGGGGATTCTAGGGATCCTTGCTATTATTTTTTTGCATAAAATCTTGTATAAATAAAAAAGATTTTAATGTTGGTATCGAGAAGTAATGGATATCGGTGTTAAAATCGATATGTATTTCGAAATCAATTCGTTTTTAAAATCGGTTGTGAAATCAGTTGTAAGTGTATTCCGATTTTGATTAAAATGTTGATTTAATCTTGTTTATAAGTAAAAAACGTATTCCGTTTTTGGGGGAGGAATTAAAAATGGAACTAAAATCGGAAATGTATACACCGAAAATTGTTGCGGATCGTTTAGGGGTGACTCCCGATTTGCTAAAAGTATGGTCAAACGAATTTAATATACAAACGGAGCGAAGTCAGGGAGGGCATCGCAGATACTCGAAGGAAAATATAGAAGAATTAAAAGCTATAAAAGAAAAAATACAGGTGCAAAAATGGTCTTATGATCAAGTTCGGGCATGGCGAAACGGAGAACTTAATTCGTTTGTTTCAAAAGAAGAAAAATCAGAATTAGAAAAGAAATTGGATGAAGTATTAGAAAATCAGCAATTACAAAATCAATTTAATCAAGCACTTGTTCAAAAATTACAGGAGATTACGAATGAATTAGTTACGACAAAAGAACATTTGGTTAATACGGAGAGAAAATTAACGGAAGTAGAAGGTAAAAATATCGAATTAGAAGTTTTTATAGAGAAAAAGTTAGAGAAACGGGATCAGTTATTGCTTGAAAACATTAGAGATATGCAGAAGCAAAATCAGAAACAAAAACGGAAAGGTTTTTTTGGTTTGTTTAAAAATTAAATATGGTTGCTATTCTTTGTAGGGTTCTAATGTCGGAAAAAGAAGAATAGAAATATAGCATAAATATAATAAGGGAATGCAGTACAGATCAGTATACAAGCATTTCCTTGTTCTTAATATGAATGAAAATAAAAAAAGAATCCTAAATTATTAGGATTCTTTTTTTATAATTTGTTTGGATACATAATTTAAGGTATAACTTATTTTTTGAGTTTATAAATAAGTTATTTTTTAATTTTATTGAATTTTCATTATTTAGTCAATTTTTAATTGTAATTAAAAAGAAGTTATTTTATTAGTAGAGCTTATTGGTTCTACAGAGTTCATTACTTTTTCGACCATTTCTTGCCCTGCTTTTTCTTTTATAATCCAATTTACAAGTTCTGTTGCTGCCATACAGCTGGCAGCAGTTGCTATATTTTGATTTACAACAAAACTTTTATTAACAGGAATAGCACCATATTTAGATAAATCTTTCATTCTTGTAGGATATGTTGTAGCAGTTTTATTTTGTAGTAAACCTAAGGCTCCAAGTAATAAGGTTCCAGAACACATTGCACCAATTAATTGTTTTTCTACATCTAACTTTATTGTGTTTAAGTATTCTTCATTATTAAGTAATTTACTTACACCTGTTCCACTTGTGAAAATTACGACATCAGAATGTGGTATTTTATCTAAAGTTCCTGATGTTGGAATTTCAAGTCCTGACATTGAAATATGTGATGTTTTTGTTCCAATAATTTCAACTTTCCAATCTTTTGATTTACCAACTGAATCCCAAGATACTCGATTCAAAAGATCCCAAGGTAAAAAGAGATCAAGATCAGTAAAATCATCAAAAATAACAATAGATATTTGCATTAGTTTCCCTCCTTTTTAAAGATTTAATAATCAGAATATTCAATCTTAATTTTATCAAGCTCGTTTTTTAATTCTGATTATTTACACTTTTTACAATATATAGTATAAATTATATTATCGCACAGATAAAGGGGGTGTAGGGGAATGTTGAAAGTTAAAATTGTAAAAGTAGAGCAAGTAGGAGTTCTTCCTTCTGAATTAGCTGCAGCTGTTACTTGTGCTTAATACTTATAGCTAATTATTAATTAGTCACCTAATTCTTATTGATATTAGGTGACTAATTTTCAGAAAAATCAAAATATTTATAATGATATTTAATATATATTAATTTAATTTTGCAATTTAGGAGATGATTTTTAATGACTACGACTAAAACTATTCCAGAATATCCTCGTCTGAGACATTGTACATTTGTAATTAGACATGATAAAGAAAGTATTTTTATGGTATTTGGAAAAGATTATTATGAAGTGAGTAAGTCTGAAGGTGATTATAAAATTTTTATGTCTTTAAAAAGATATATGGATGGTAGACATTCTATAAAACAAATTAGTGAAAATACTGGTGTAAGAGAAGAAGATGTAAGAGAAATCGTAGGATCTTTAGATGATTTAGGTTTGTTTCGTCAAGAAGAGCAAATTGATAAAATTAAAGCAGATGTATTTTTAAAAGCAGTAAAAGATATTGCTGTTATGTGGTCTCGACAAATAGGATATCATCGTCTATATGCTGAGCTTGAAAGAAATCAACTTCCTAAAGAAGTTTTTATAGGTTTGCTTATTGAGACATATCATTATGTCGCTTCTGCACCTAAGCATATTGCAACAGCAATAGCTCATTGTAATGATAAAAAGTTAGAAGACATTTTAGTTGATTATTTTATTGATGAGCATAATCATGCGGGATTGTTAGCAGAGACTTTAGAAAATTTAGGTGTTCCACGTAAAGTATTAGAAACAGCTAATCCTGGAATTGGAACAACTTCAATGATTAATATGCTTTGTGATATTGGTAGAAATAGTTCACTTGCTTATATTGCTTCTACAGCTTTATTTGAAGCTCGCCAAGATGACTTTGAGCCAGCGAAAAAATCTTTTGAGAAAATTAGTACTCAGTTTGGTTTCAAAGCAGAAGATCTACAACCATTTCTTGAGCATATGCGAGGAGATATAGAAGCTGGACATGAGAGTTTATTAGAAGAAGCTTTAAAAGATAAAGAATATATTACTGCAAAAGAAGCTCATGAAATTGTTAATTTTGTTCATGATGTAAAGCATGCTTTTGATCAATTTCATGATCAAGTTATTGCATATTATAATGATGATGCTTCTTATATACCAAGATTATATGTAGACTATTTTTCTCTATAATAAGTATTAGGTGCTAGTTTTTGTATTATACTAGCACCTAAATTTATTTTTTAGTGAAAATGGTTATTTTCTATATATTGTATTAGGAGGAGTACAGTTGAAAGATAAAAAAATTAGTACAATATTAAATTCAAGTATTTGGAGTCATAAGGAATTTATATATTTATATTTTGGACGTCTTATTGGTTTGTTAGGAAATCAAATATATTTATTAGCTTTACCTTGGCTTGTTTATAATATTTCAAATTCAGGATCTCAAATGGCAATAGTAGCTGGATTTGAAATGTTACCTTATATAATTTTTAGTTTAGTTGGTGGAGTATTATCAGATAAATTAGATAAAAGGAAAATAATGATTTACGGAAATGTTTTAGCAATGATTCCACTATTATTTATTTTTATATTATTTAAAATGGGGAGTATTGAAATATGGCATATTTATGTAGCTAGTATTATTATTTCTAGTTTAGTCGCAATTACAATGCCAGCCTATGAGTCTATTATTCCTTTAATTGTAAATAAAAAGGAACTTGTAAGTGCAAATTCTTTAACAGAGTTAACATTATCTTTAACAACAATATTAGGACCTGCATTTGCTGGAGGAGTTATTAGTATTCTAGGTGCAGATATAGGTGTTTTATTAAATGCTATAGGTTTTTTATTAGCGGGTATCATTTTTTCACAGGTAAAGTTTAAAGATATACAGCATTCAGTTTCTTCTAGTAATTTAAAAGAATTAATTCGTTTTTTTAATGATGGTCTTTCATATTCGATAAAGCATCCTCTTATTAAATGGGGGATATTTATGAGTACTTCTAATAATTTAATTTTAGGTGCTTACGCGGCAATGTTAATTTATTACATGCGAGATAATCTTGGATTTAATGCTAGTCTTACTGGATCTGTTATAGCAATTACTGGGATTGCATCTGCTATAACATCGGCATTTGTTGCCCCTGTATTAGCTGGGAGATTTAGAAAAGGAGTAACCATGATATTTAGTTTGGGGTTATTTGGTGTAGGTGTTATAGTTGTTGG